>CAIXFB010000045.1 GCA_903918595.1 uncultured Actinomycetes bacterium | reverse complement strand
GGTGTTGGTGTGCGCGGGGTTTGTGTGGGTGAGGACGCAGAGGGCGTAACTGTTGGAGTTTGTGCATTGACCGGTGCATTTTCTGGTGTCGTGACGGGTGTTGACGTATCCACCGGTGTGGGTGGTGTTGGTGTGCGCGGGGTTTCTGTGGGTGAGGACGCAGAGGGTGTAGCGGTTGGAGCTGGTGCTGAGGGTCGTTCTGCACCTGCTGCTGGTGTTGTGATGGGTGTTGGTGTGCGCGGGGTTTGTGTGGGTGAGGACGCAGCGGGTGAGGACGCAGCGGGTGAGGACGCAGCGGGTGAGGACGCAGCGGGTGTAACGGCGGGAGCCGGAGCTGAAGGTGGTGATGTCGACACGGGCGGTGCACCTTGACCCTGGCCCACTGATGTGCCTTTGGCTCCGCCTTCCACGGCAGTTTCGTTGAGTAGCGGGAGGACTGGCGGGGTGGGGTTGGTGCCTGGAAGAGGACTTACGTTGTTGAGCTCAACCGCCGGAGTAGGTGCCGTTACAGATGGGTCCCCTAGCGACCTGGAGCGAGAGTTACCGGGGAGTGCTGAAGGGGGATTGGCTGTGAGTGTGGGAGGGATCTCTTTAGAAGAAGGTGGCTCGAGCTCGGGTGCCGGAGTCTCGACGGATCTGCGCATCCGGAGCCTGCTTGTCAGCAATTGACCGTCGGGGGTGATGGTGGCAGTAGCGGGCATCGTCACGTCAACAAGAGGCGGTGTTGAGGAATCACCGATAGGTGCGGGGGAACCGGGGTCAGACTCAATGACGTTTACTCGCCTATCCGACGGAATAGCTGTGCGCACCTTCTTTGAGCCTTGGGGACGCTTCGGCTTACTTCGTTCGACTGAGGGTCTTGGAGTCAAGTTTCTCGGAAGGATCTGAAGCCCCTCAAGTGCCGATGCCTGTTCTGAATCACCGTCATCATCCGAGTCGATCGGTCCTGCTAATGGTCCCGGCTTGGTTCGAGGCGGACTCACTTGGCGCGTACGTAAAGATAGCGGCGAGGCAGTGAATGAGCCAGAAAAATCCGCGATCCGACTATGAGTGAGCGAGGTTCGCGCAACAGCCGTTACTCGGCGAGTCACCACATAGTTCTCGGGCGCCGCAATATTGAGTTCCATAGGAGAAACTAAAGGCTGCATGGGCGGAAGAGAAAGGAAATCTCCCCGGTATGCCCCGCGAACATTAGGCCCAGGATCGGGAGTCTTGTCCTCAGCCATGCGAGCTTCCGTTCCGAGCAAGAACACGAGTTTGCTCAACGAGTTGTTGGCGGAGCCCGTGCGGGAGGTCAAGAAGGTCGTTCATTGACCAATGAAGGTGGAAGGCTAGAAAACCGATGTCTTCCCAAAGCACATCGGCCCCAGCCGTCATGCTTCCCCCAGGCCACCACCTGCTAAATCGACCGCAAAATTCGATGAGCAGGAGGGACAAGACACCTCGATCAGGGTGTGGCCCTCCGAGTTGATTTGACGGTAGAGATCCTGAAGGAATGCGAGATCTGTCGCCCAAAGACCGCCCATCATTTGATCATCAATGGAGGGGAGCGTTCCCAACCTCGTTACAACCCGCGCAAGGAGAACGAGCGAGAGAAATGCGCCATTTTCCCGAACCTTCGGATCGAGTAGAGGCATGAGTTCATCGCGTGCCGTGGCAAGTCGCATCGTGCCTTCTCGATGAACCTTGCCCTCTCCGTCTACGTACCCTCGGGGAAGCACGAAATCAAATGTTGTTTGGAAAGTCTCAGTGTTTGTGGTCATGGTAATCCTGACTAGGACACCGACATCTCGACAAAGCTGAGGGTGATAGTCATTTGAATTGCGGAGGGCTCGCCCGCGGTGGTGTTTCCGTAATCGACCTCACTGATAAGGACGCTTCCGAATTCCATCGTGGTAATTGGAGATCCCGTCGTGTCCTTGTAAATGAGTTTGGCGGACTTGCGGCCAGATGATTGATCGCCCGACAAACCAGACATGATCCACTGGGTGACTGATGGGTCTCCGACGTTCAACACGGTCAGTTGGAGTTCGCCCGACTGCTGCATGCCATACATCTTCTGATTGACATATTGACCGGTCGGAGTCATGGATTTTGTCTCGATGATCGGTGCAGACTTCTTGATGCTGTTTACCGCAACCACGTTCGGGATAGTTACCCCATCCACGGAAAACTCGAACGAAAATGCAGTGAGTGCGTCGCCGCCTACGAGTGCCATCTTCTAACTCCTCAACTTGTTTATGGGCTGTGAATCACAATTTCGACGGACGATTAGTCGCTTACGGAGGCTCCGCCTGAGAACTGCGACAAACGGAAGATGACGAACTCTGCGGGCTTGACCGGTGCGACACCAATCTCGATGATCACCATGCCTGCATCGATGCTTTCGGCTGTGTTGTTCTCAGCGTCACACTTCACGAAGAAAGCCTTATCGGGCTTGTCTCCAAACAGTGCCCCTGACCGCCACTCGGTGATCAGGAAGGCATTGATCGTGCGTCGAATGGTGCCCCAGAGCCGCTCATCGTTTGGTTCGAACACGCACCACTGGGTGCCCTGAAGAATGGACTCTTCGAGGTAGTTGAAATAGCGGCGCACGTTGACGTAGCGCCATTCAGCGTCACTCGAGAGAGTCCGCGCCCCCCACACTCGTATGCCACGACCTGGGAAGGACTTAATGGAATTGACCCCCTGTGGGTTCAATAGATCCATTTCGCCGCGAGTCGCTGCTAGCTCCAGACCAACGGCGCCCTGAATTACGTCGTTAGCTGGCGCTTTGAAGACACCGCGGGTGTTGTCGTTTCTACTCCACATTCCCGCGATGTGACCCGAGGGCGGAAATAGCGTGTCGTGGCCAACGGAGGGATCGAAAACCTCAATCCATGGCCAGTAGAGCACTGCGAACTTCGAATCGAAATTCGTGGTGTTCATCCTCCAGTCCGAAGCTTGTTGTGCGTTCATTCCTGCGGGAGTGTCGAGGATCGCCATCCGATTACCCATAAGTTCGCAGTGGGCGAGCATGGCGCTCTGAACGGCGATAACACCTTCCGTATCAATGAGCCCCTGACGATGGGCAACCATCAGATCCGGGGCAAGGACCATCGTGATGTCCTCGTGAGCCTCGAAAGCGGCAAAGCCGGTCCGTTTCGCGGCATCACCGACAACGTCTGCGGTTGCGACGGTGGGCACGACCACACCGGCCGGGATGGTCAGTGCAACAGCTCCGGTGGCCAGACCCTGAGTGAGGTCTGCAGTCGCAGTGTCAATCTGCTCAAGCACGATCAAACGGGACTGGGTGTTGATGATTTCAGCAATATTCTTCGAACCAGCTCCGAGTGTTACCCCCGTGAACAGTTCGGAAGCCCCCGCATCTGTGGAGACCGTAACGTCGTAGGTATTGGAATCAGGTGCGGCGCCCACAGCGGGCTCCACGTCAACTGAAATAGCGCCAGAGTTGGCATCGAGTGCCCGCACTTGGAAAGCTGGTGTGCCACCTTTCTTGCCGTCATTGCCCAACGCCAGCTGGGCGACCGGGAGTCCGGGGGATGCGGAAGTGCCATCACCGGGGAGGGGTAAACGAACGATGTAAGCCCGTCCGCCGCCATTGTTGAAGTACCCATAGACCGACTTCCCGAGGGCAAATTCTTCAACCATGTCGCCGAATGCTCCGACGTACTGGGTCCAGTTAGTCACGAGTGTGGGCTCGTTTATGGGTCCGGTGGGAGCAAAACCGACGAATCCTGCGATAGCTGTGCCTACGCCCTCAATGGGACGAGTCCCAGCTGGGACCTCTTCGATGTAGACACCGGGGGACAAATACGTCGCCATTGATCATTCTCCTAGGAATAAGGATCTAGGCACGCATCCGGTGCCTGTGCGCTGCGATCATGCCTCAGTTTGAACCGTGAGGCAAGTGGTTTTCGCGCAGTGCATCTCGTAACGCTGGTTCTGCTCAGGGATTTAGTGGACGGACTTGAGTCAGCGCATCTTGGAGACATTGATGCTCGTTTTCCGTAGTATTCGCCGCATGCCAGGTCCAATTGCGGTGCTGGGAACGCCTATGTTCTGCGACATGGGCTTCTTCCCCTCCGTCCTCCTCGTCGAACCGCTGGGTGTTTTCGCCAACGATCTGCCCGCGGGAACGATCGTGGATATCATTCCTGAGGTCAATATCCCCTCCTTCATTTTGTGCCATTCGCCGTTGAATCCCGAAGTCATCGCCTTGACGATTGCCGCACTGGGGGTCCCGACTCCGGCCCCATGCATACCGATTGTGATTGATCCGTGGATTTCTCCGTCGAATGTGCTGATTGATGGCATCCCAGTCCTGACCGAAGGCAGCGTCTGCGAGTGCTTGTGGGCAGGCACAATTGTCCTGACCGGGCCTTCACCGGCACTAAACGTCGAAGCGATTTAGGAGCAGGGACGATGTTTTTGCTCTTCACCCTGTGGCTTGTCGCCATCGTTCTTGCGTTGTGGAAACCCCGTTGGGCCCCTGCTGCAGGCCTGACAACTTTGGCAGCCACAGCAGTGTGGACGGTCATAGCGTGAGAAGTCAGCGTGGTGAATTGAGCTGATGAGTTTTCTCAGCGGAATAACGAGTGAGTTGGGGTCTACGGCGATGCCCAAGCCCAAGATGCCCACGATGCCCAGCTCGCCAAAGATGCCCAAGCCTCCATCCATGCCTGGTATGCCCACGGGTAGTTCGTCCGCGTCGGTTCAGCCGGATACATCACTCGAGCCATCGGCCTCGATAGGTATTGCACGTTGGCTCAACATTTTGTCGATTCTGAGTGTTATTGCAGTTATGACAATGGCCATCACCCAGCAGGTGGGCTATGGAATGCCGCCCAGTGAATTAGGAGTGCTGCAACGTTCAGCTTTGGTGGGCATTTGCATGGCACCGATCTTGAATTTGCTTTTTGGAATGCGACCTCAGCACTACGCGTTGTCTCTTATAGCGGCAGTGGTGGGAATTATGGCCAGTGGTAAGGAAATTATCGACCACGCATCTGGGCAATTGACTGTTGATCCGAACGAAATCGTCCTTGGGCGCCCCATTTACGAGTGGGCTCTCGTCATCTTTCTTGTTGCCATCATCGGCGTTGCAGTTTTCCTACTTTGGATCAAGTCGTGGATGGCCCTTGACTTTGGATTGCTTCACCATTTCGGCCCATCGCGCACCTGGGCATTTGCCTCCATCGTGTGGCTTGTGAGTTACGTGATCTTTTCCATGATTCAAATTCCTGTCCAGTGTGGTGCGTGGACGTGTCCAGCCGATCCCACCAGCAGCGGTTCGGCTGGTTACACATTCACCCTCAGCGTCAGTGGGGCTGAAGGTGGTGAGGCCGCTATCTCGATACCTGGCTTCATTACTGTGATGATTGGGATTGGTTTAGTCTCCTTGATCATCGGAGCGGTGCTCAATCATCGGATGGTCTCCCAGAAGGATGGGACTTCCGCCACGGCTTCTGGTGCATAGCTCGAAAAGACTCAGTTAAGGGCACCCCCAAGCGCCCCCTTTCCCACTACGCTTTTCACATGCCGACTCACGCATCCGCACCTGAACTCGCAGACGCGGCACGCAAGAAGGCCGAGGTGATGCAGGGCTACAAGGATTTCGTAGCTGCTCGGCCGGCCACCACAATGAGCCATGACGAGCAGGTAGCAGACTTTGCACGCCGAAACAAAGAAGCCCGTGACCAGCGCACTTTGACAAAGGCCAGGGCTACGAGAGTCAAGATGGATGCCGATAGGGCGGCTGGAATTGAGCAGGCGCCCGCTGGGTCGATTTTCAAGGAGAAGGCGCTTGCCAATACCGGTGAATTGGGACAAGCGGGTCAGGGAGTGCGGGAAGGTTCACAAACGGTCTTAGAAAAAACTGACACTACTGGTGCAAAAGTTGGCGGCATGGTTGCAAAAGTCGTCACGGGCGCCGATGTTCGCAACATCATTCAAGGCGGCGCAGTTCTCGGTGACTTGGCTGGGCAGTCAATGGTCGCCAACGACTCTTCCATTCAGAAGGGCTACAAAAACTCGCAGACACGAAACGCCGAGTCAAGCGTTGACCTGCAGTCCAAAGTGAGCGATTTCCAGTCTGCAACTAAAGGATCGGCCGAACGGAAGGCAGGAGCCCTGTCGGCATTCCGGTCCGCGGGCACAAGGGCTCGCGATCAAGCTGAGCTCGGCGCATATCAAGACTTGAAGATGAAGGTCGGTCCTGAGGAGTATTCGAAGGACGAAGTCTTGGGCAAAGCTGCGCCGGAAAACATGGACTACGAAGAGGGCGATGTCGTTAAGCGCGACGATGCGCTGCACGGGTCTACGTATGGGAAATTGAAGCGCGCCGTGGTCACTGGTGGCATGAGCACATCGGGGAAACTCAGTGATGAGCAAAAGGCTGAAGTCGCCAGTATCCAAGGCGAGCTCGACACGGAGAAGAATGCCCGTACCGCCGAGCATGAAGCCCGAGAGGCTGGTTCAGTAAAGGGTCGGATGAAGCGCGCGGTGACGCTTCAGGGATCGAAGCTGACAGATGATGAGAAAACGAATATCGACGGGATTAAGGCCAACAAAGTCGCGCACGAGGCGACAGCTGCTCAGACTGAAGCCCAGTTGAAGGGTGAGAAAGATCAAATAAAGACCCAAGTTGCGACTCTGAAGTCACAGCAACCGAGTGGACCTCTCATTACCGATGCACGAAAAGCGAAGCATGCTGAAGTGCAGCGGCAAATCGAAGCTTTGCAACCTTCACTTGATGATGCACGAAAGAAACTTGCCGATCATAGATCCACCGCTGAAGCTGCAAGTGCTGAGTTCGATGGTCAAGTAAGCGATATCCATGCTCGCGCCGATGGAGGCTTCACCCGCGCGGAGACTGCTGCCCGCGCGGCGAAAGAGGAGCAGATCAAGGGAATCCAAACAGGAGCAACGGCGGCAGCTGCCTTCACAGACAAGCATGAAGGCGAGACGATCAATCACTACAACCGTGTTGGCGGAATGATCGATCGAATGGAAGATCCGGCGAAGATGGAAGCCACCCGACTCGGAACCGCAGCTGACTATGCAAACAAGGGCTTTGAGCATGTCGAGGATGCGGGCAAAATGGTTGGTGGTTCGGCTGATGATGCCCGGGATTTGCAAGAACAAGGTAAGTACCTCAAGTCGGGCATAACCGCTGGTGTCGCTGTCGGTGTTGGGACAGCGCAGCTTGCAGGTGCTGCCCTTCCAGGTGTTGCCCACTTGGGAGATGGAACACAGAAGGTCATTTCCGGTGGTCTCAGGGGCGTGGGGATGATCGGTCAAGCTTTAACCGAGGATGCTGCCAAAGCGGAGCGTGAACGCACCCATTCCCGAGATGTTGTAGAAGGTCGTCGCCGAGAAGCACTGAAATCAAAGAGTTTTGTGACGACGCGGCAACCCAATAAAGACACTCCGAGCATTTTGGGTGGAGTTGGCGAACTTGCGAAGGCTGCTCTCGGGGCAGATGCGGTCAAGGAATCTATAGAGGGCGTCTTAGGACTCGGGGAACCTGAAGCCGGGAACGAAGAGACTGGGACTTCGGCCGAGAACGAGGTGAATTCGGAAAGTGGCGGGGTTCCGGATGCGCATGATGCTCCGGCGGTTCCAGATGCGGTTCCGGATGTGCATGGTGCTCCGGCGGTTCCAGATGTGGTTCCGGATGTGCATGATGCTCCGGATATGCATGATGCTCCGGCGGTTCCGGATGCGCATGATGCTCCGGCGGTTCCAGATGCGGTTCCGGATGTGCATGGTGCTCCGGCGGTTCCAGATGTGGTTCCGGATGTGCATGGTGCTCCGGATATGCATGATGCTCCGGCGGTTCCGGATGTGGTTCCGGATGTGCATGGTGCTCCGGATATGCATGATGCTCCGGCGGTTCCAGATGTGGTTCCGGATGTGCATGGTGCTCCGGATATGCATGATGCTCCGGCGGTTCCAGATGTGGTTCCGGATGTGCATGGTGCTCCGGATATGCATGATGCTCCGGCGGTTCCGGATGTGGTTCCGGATGTGCATGATGCTCCGAGTGGTGGGGTTCCGGATGAGTCAGTCCCGGAAGCTGAAAAACCCGAGAGTTTTCAGGACAATGTTGTTGACAATATTAAGGGCGAGGCCTACGAGGCTGGTGCTGATGGATTAGTTGACAAAGGGACAGAAAAGGCCGGAGCCATGTTGGCCGGCCCGACAATCATCGCCAAAGCTGATGCGCCAGTTCACACGCCAGCTGTCACCTCACAGGTTGGGCCCGTTCCAAACCCAGGCCCAACGCCAGGTCCAACGCCAAGCCCCGGTGCTGGAAAGGTGCCGTGGTGGAAACGTTTGTGGAATGCGGTTAAGCGCGGCGCTAGCTCGGTAGCGAGTGGCGTAAAGCGCGGTGCTCGCTCGGTAGTGAATGGCTTTAAATCAGCCGGCAGATGGATTGGCCGACGATTTGGGCGTAAATGACCTGAGGCCTCGGGGCTACCGATCTCACCGTTGAGTACTTCTCAGGGAATCTTGCGGCACGAGGTGGTTAGCTGAAGGCCGCATCCACCGCGTCCGCAAAGGCCGCCATGGAGGGAAAGGTCCAATCAGGAGTGACGTCAGCTGGCGGTGCAGGTGTGGCACCCCAGCCGGGATTGTCATGGCGCCGATTGATCCAGACCGTGGGCAGGCCAGCAGCTTTCGCTGGCACATGATCGTGGAAGAGGCTTTGGGCAACGTGCAGCAGCGCGCCATCGCTGATGCCTAGGCGCTTGACTTCGGCGTCGAGCGCCACGAAGTTTTGAGGCGAAGGCTTGTAGGAGCCAATGTCTTGGGCGGTGAGAATGCTGGTGAACGTCACCCCGAGGCGCTCGTTGGATCCGGCGAAAGATGCGCGGTCAATATTGGACAAGATGATGAGCTTGTACCTGCGAGCAAGGCGCTCAAGTGCATCTGTCGAGTCAGGAAAGGCCGGCCATGCTGGCACCGAAGATGCAAATGCTGCAGCCTCCTCATCAGATACTGGCGCGCCAAGATGCGCACCCAGTGCCCGCATGGAGCGCGCAAGAATCTGTGGATACAACTCTTGAGGATGCTCGGCCTCCGCATCAGCTTCGAAGGTGGAGTACTCAGTGAGTAGTTCCTCATCGGTCACGGTGATGCCGTGTGATTGCGCCCACGGCCGCAGCACGGCAGCGATACCGGCTTCCCAATCGATCAGGGTGCCGTAGCAGTCAAAACTCAAGGCTTCAAAATCGGTCAACTTCATGCGTGCGGCTCACTTTCCAGCGCAGGTGCAGAACGGGTGGCCAACCAGGAGCCGAGCAGGATCAGCGGGAAGCCAATGATGAGACCAAGAGTAATGGGTTCGCTCAGCACCACGATGCCCAAGATCACCGCGACCACGGGGTTGATGTAGGTGATGAGCGTCCCGCGCGATGGACCGACTTCTGCGATGAGTGCGAAGAAGATGATGAACGCAATGGCCGAACACAAGATGCCAAGAATGAGCACCGAGCCCCATGCAACGGTCGGAATGGGTTCCGTGGGCCAGGTGAAGTAGGCGAGTGGGGTAAACACAATCGAATTGACGATCATTGACGCTGCGATGACGGCCAAACTTGGTGGCTTGGAAAGTTTGCGATCGATGATGATCGGCCCGAGTGAGTAGCAAAAGACGGTAAGGACCAGTGCTGCAATTGCCAGGAGGCTGCTGCCGGTGAGGTCCAGTCCAACGAGCAGACCCACACCGAGGAAGCCGACCCCGAGGCCCACGAGTCTTGTGCCGGTGAGTCGATCGTCCATGCCGAGAAGGCGGGCCAAAATCGCTGTTGCGGCCGGCACTGTTGCGATGAAGAGCGCGGCGAAGGAACTGGTGACCGATTGCTCCGCCCAGTTAAGCGCGGTCCAAGAAAAGGCCATTTCGATGAGCGCAAAGACGATGACCCAGCGCCAGTGACCCCGCAGGGTGCTCCACTGCTTCTTGTAGAGGACAACCGGAAGTAGCACTGCTGCGGCCAGAAACACCCGGAGAAACACAAGGGAGGTAGGTGAGAAAGTCTCGACAGCGATCTTGATGAACAGATACGGCAATCCCCAGATGATGCCGAGGGAGATGAGCAGGAACCAGCCGCGAGGAGTCACGTCGGCTAAGCCTAGATGAAGGGCTATTGCTCATCGTGCTGAGCGGTCACGCGCAGGACGATCATGATCACAGTCAGCACGATGATTGCTGCGATGGCGGTGTCGAGAATCCGATCAGTTCCCAAAACTTCGAGGTTGTCGCCGGCGATCGCGAACATGGTCAACATGAAGCCCGTTACACCCACCACTGCAATCGAGTAATTGGCGCGAAGCATGACGAGTGCAAGGAATGCGGAGAGCGCGAACGCGATAACAAGCATCACGTCTGAGTAATCGGTGAGCCAGCCAGCAAGGAGAACGAGCCCCACCCCCACCAAGGTGCCAATGATGCGACCAACGGATTTGGTGACGGTGCCGTGTCGATCGGGAGTTGTGACCCACGCAACGGTGATGGGGATCCACACGCTGTGGATGTCGGTGAAGAAGTATTGCAATGAGAATGCGATTTCCATGGCGATGGTCAAACGGATGGCATGACGCACAAAATCATCCTGGAGACCCGTGTGCCCGTTGAGTCGGGGGCGCAGAGGTGGCGCGGAATCTTGTGCGAGTAACGCTTTGGGCTCCCGAATTGCAATCGCAATTACCGTTCCAGCAGTTTGGATAAGGGCGCCCGCTGCAACCAACAGGGTCGCCTGACCAATCCCTTCTGCAGACATCGGAGTGAATGTGAAAGCGCTGAAGGTAACCAGTGTCAAGACACCGGCGATTGCTGCACGCGCTCCCAACACCCCGGCGTAGCCGCACGCAGCGGTGACGGGGATAGCAATCAGCATCAGAATGGGCAGGCTCAAGGAGCCGATTCCGCCCAATGCTGTTGCCACGGTGAGCCAGAGGGTGGCCCACAGCATTGTCCGAAGTCGCCGAGTGGCAATTTGATCCACATCTGCGATGGCGGCGAACAGGGTGCCGACGCCAAGAGGCACGCCAACGGCCGCGCCACCGAAGTGCAGGCCCCCGACGGTCACCACGGTCGATATGAGAGCACCGCGCAGTGGGTTGAGCCAGCGAATCGAGTGCTTATTGAGGCTGAAGAGATCTGCTTCCCACGAGCCCAACCAGGTATCTGGACCGAGGTATTTAGGGTGCACCACGGGTGCATCATTACCGGTCACTGTCTCGGTAGGCTTACTTTTCCCATGAACGCGCCGAATCCTTCCCAGCAGCCTGCAGCAACCGCACCCTCGACCGGGACTCCAGAAGAGGGCGGCGGGTACGACTTCGCGGCCATTCAAGACACCTGGCTGCCGGTGTGGGACACGTTGGCTCCGTTCCGCTCTGGTGAGCCGGGGGATCCTCGACCCAAGAAGTACGTCCTCGACATGTTTCCCTACCCATCGGGTGATTTGCATATGGGCCATGCGGAGGCATACGCACTCGGCGACGTGATCGCGCGCTATTGGGTTCAGCGTGGTTTCAACGTGATGCACCCCATTGGTTGGGACGCTTTTGGTTTGCCTGCCGAGAACGCAGCGATCAAGCGTGGTGAAGATCCGGTTCGGTGGACCTACGACAACATCGCACAGCAGAAAGCATCGATGCGCAGGTATGCCTGTTCCTTCGACTGGGATCGCGTTTTCAATACGTGTGATCCCGAGTACTACAAGTGGAATCAGTGGTTTTTCCTGGAGATGTTCAAGAAGGGCCTCGCTTACCGCAAAGACAGCAACGTCAACTGGTGTCCGGAGTGCCAAACGGTGCTCGCCAATGAGCAGGTTGTTGCCGGTAAGTGTGAACGATGTGATTCAGATGTCACTAAGAAGAAACTGACCCAGTGGTACCTGCGCATCACCGATTACGCGGATCGCTTACTCGATGACATGCAGGGACTTGAAGGAACGTGGCCGGAAAAGGTTTTGCTCATGCAGCGGAACTGGATCGGACGCTCACGCGGCGCTGAAGTCAAATTTGTTATTGAAGGTCGCGAAGAACCGGTTACGGTGTATACGACCCGACCGGACACCCTGTACGGCGCAACGTTCTTTGTTGTCGCGGCTGATTCCGATCTTGCGACAGAGCTTGCTGCAGGAACTCCTGCTGAAGCTGATTTCCTGGCGTACCTGGAAAAGGTCAAGCAATCCTCGGAAATGGATCGTCTGGATAACACCAAGGCCAAGACGGGTGTATTCCTCGAGCGCTATGCGATCAACCCCGTCAATGGCGAGCGGATTCAGGTGTGGGCATCGGACTACGTGCTCGCCGATTACGGCACCGGCGCGATCATGGCCGTTCCCGCGCACGACCAGCGTGACCTCGACTTTGCCCGGACCTTCGATTTGCCGGTGCGGGTGGTTGTTGAAGGCGGCGAGGATCCACTCGTTACTGGGATCGCCACCGCCGATGATGGCCCGCACATCAACTCAGGTCCACTCGATGGACTCGACAAGGCCGCAGCGATTGACGCGATGATTGCGGTGCTCGAGGAGCGCGGAACGGGTATCCCGGCCGTCAACTACCGCCTTCGCGATTGGCTGATCTCGCGTCAGCGTTACTGGGGCACTCCGATTCCGATCATTCACTGCGATTCATGTGGTGAGGTACCGGTTCCCGCGGATCAACTGCCCGTTGTGCTGCCACCTGCAGCCGGGCTAGATCTCAAGCCCAAGGGTTCGTCGCCATTGGGCGCTGCAACCGAGTGGGCGAATGTGCCCTGCCCGTCGTGCGGTGGGCCAGCCCGACGCGACACAGACACCATGGACACATTCGTGGACTCGTCTTGGTACTACCTGCGCTTCGCTGATCCGAGAAATGCTGAGCAGGCCTTCGATCCTGAGCGAGTTCGTGAGTGGCTGCCCGTCGATCAGTATGTTGGTGGCGTCACCCACGCGATCCTGCACCTGCTCTACAGCCGCTTTTTCACGAAGGTTCTGTTCGACATGGGTCTGCTCGACTTCACCGAGCCGTTCACCCGCTTGTTGAACCAGGGCATGGTTGTCATGAATGGCTCAGCGATGAGCAAGTCACGTGGCAATCTTGTTCGGCTATCCGATGAGCTAGAGGTGCATGGCGTAGATGCAATTCGCTTGACGATGGTCTTTGCTGGCCCACCAGAAGATGACGTTGACTGGGCTGATGTCTCTCCGGCGGGTGCGAAGAAGTTCTTGGCTCGCGCTTGGCGACTTTCCGGCGATGTGACCAGCGCTGTTGGAGCTGATCCGACTCAGGGCGATCTCGAATTGCGTAAGGCAACCCATCGCGCAGTGAACGATGCTGGCATCGCCGTTGAAACCTTCCGATTCAACGTGGCTGTTGCCAAGGCGATGGAACTGGTCAACGTCACGCGCAAAGCGATTGACTCGGGCTGTGGGCCGGCAGACCCAGCTGTTCGAGAGGCTGCCGAAGCCGTCGCCATCATCCTTTCGCTCACTGCCCCCTACACGGCTGAAGACATGTGGGCACGCCTTGGCCATGAGCCAAGTGTTGCTCGCGCTGGTTGGCCTGTTGTGGATCCTGCGTTGTTGGTGCAGGACTCGGTTACTTGCGTTGTTCAAATCTCCGGCAAATTGAAAGAGAAGTTCGACGTTTCCCCAGACATTGATGAGGAATCGTTGCGTGAACTGGCCCTGACCAATGAGGGTGTCATCAAGGCTCTGGGGGATCGTACGATCAAAACAGTCATCGTGCGGGCACCCAAACTCGTCAATATCGTTCCGAACTAGATGTTGGGGCGCTGTGCGAACCGGGGTCATTGCCGATAGCACCGCCTACCTGCCTGCCGGTTGGGCGCATGCCAATGAGGTGTACGTCGTACCTGTGCAAGTGATTGTCGACGCGCATGCCCGAGATGAAACCGACGCAGAGCAGGCCGCACATGTGATTGCTGCATTGCGAACCGGGGCTCAGGTCACAACATCTCGTCCGGCGCCCACGCGTTTCACCGAAGCGATTGAGCACGTACGTGAACGTGGTTGCGAACAAGCTGTGATTCTCACCCTGAGTTCGGCGCTTTCTGGCACGTATGAGGCTGCTTGCGCTGCTGCCGCGCAATCAAAGATCCGGGTCGAGGTTGTTGATTCGAAGTCGATTGGGATGGGGCTCGGATTTGCTGTGATGGCTGCGGTGTTGGCAGCTAGGAGTGGTGCCGATGCGCATGAGGTTGCTCAGCGCGCTAGAGAGCAAGCGCAGAACACGCAGATCTACTTC
>CAIXFB010000044.1 GCA_903918595.1 uncultured Actinomycetes bacterium | reverse complement strand
TGCACACCGCTTTCGTGCGTGAAGTACCAGCCGAGCAGAACCAGTGGCACATAGAGAAAGGGAGACGTGATGCGCATTCGTTGGGCGATGGCGTAGATAACAAATGTTGCAAGAGCCGCGAGAAACCACATCGGCTCGAATTTGTCCGAATAGAAGATGGCGATGACCGCGATGGCACCGAGATCGTCGACTACCGCGAGGGTGAGCAGGAAAGCCCGGAGCGCCACGGGAAGTCTGCGTCCAACAATTGCCAGAACCGCCAGCGCAAAGGCGATGTCCGTGGCCATCGGAATACCCCAACCAGATACTTGTCCTTCGGGTTGAGTCGCGTTGATGCTCACGAAGATGAGTGCGGGAATTATCATTCCGCCGATCGCTGCGGCGACAGGCACCACAGCCTGAGCGGGCTTGGAAAGAGAACCGACAACGAGTTCATGCTTGAGTTCTAGCCCGACGACGAAAAAGAAAATGGCGAGCAGGCCATCAGCGGCCCACACTCCCAACGGCAGATCCAACCCGATGGCTGCGGGTCCAATGCGGTAATTCACCAGGGCCGTATACGAATCTCCCCAAGGCGAGTTCGCCCACACGAGCGCAATCACAGCCGCAATGAGCAGGAGCAAACCACCCACGGTTTCATTGCGAAGTTGCGAAAGGAGCCAGCTTCGCTCAAGAAGTGAGGGCCTACTCAGGATCTCAACTGCGGGCTTGGTCATAGTTGTGCCATTGTGCCCTAACTCAATCTTCGGGCGGCGCTGTCTCCATCTTGGCACCGATCAGGTTCATCACGTTGGGATCAGCCAAGGTTGTGGAGTCACCGAGATCTCGATGTTCAGCCACATCGCGCAGAAGTCTGCGCATGATTTTCCCGGACCGGGTCTTGGGAAGTTCCGGAACGATCATGATCTGGCGGGGTTTGGCGATCGGTCCGATCTCTTTTGCCACATGCTGACGTAGTTCTTGAATAAGCGCTGAACCATCACCACCGGGTTGAGTAATTCCGCCACGCAAGATAACAAAAGCGACGATGCCCTGGCCGGTGGTTTCATCGGCGGCTCCAACAACTGCTGCCTCTGCGACCTGGGGGTGCGACACCAGTGCAGACTCCACCTCGGTTGTGGAGATGCGGTGACCAGAAACGTTCATGACATCGTCCACGCGACCGAGCAACCATAATGCGCCATCGGTATCGAGTTTGGCTCCATCGCCAGCGAAGTACCAACCGGGGAAACGCGACCAGTAGGTCTCCTTGTAGCGCTCGGGATCACCCCAAATGCCGCGCAACATCCCGGGCCACGGCTCGGTGAGCACAAGGTAGCCCCCACCTCCATTACCCACTGGCCGGCCTTCTTCATCAACCACGGCGATGGAAATCCCCGGCAGTGCCCGCATTGCTGAACCGGGTTTGGTTCCGGTGATCCCAGGCAGCGGTGAAATCATCATGCCGCCCGTTTCGGTCTGCCACCAGGTGTCGATGATCGGGCAGGCGTTGCCACCGATCACATCGCGGTACCACATCCATGCCTCGGGATTGATCGGTTCACCAACGGATCCGAGCAAACGGAGCGAGGAGAGATCCTTGCTCTGCGGAAACTCATCCCCCCACTTCATGAAGGTTCGGATTGCAGTGGGTGCGGTGTACAGAATCGTCACCTTGTGTCGTTCGATGATGTCCCACCAGCGCGCCTGATCTGGGGT
This sequence comes from uncultured Actinomycetes bacterium, assembly GCA_903918595.1. Classification (GTDB taxonomy): domain Bacteria; phylum Actinomycetota; class Actinomycetes; order S36-B12; family S36-B12; genus CAIXFB01. The sequence continues at coordinate 2,201 of CAIXFB010000044.1, read as the reverse complement.
ATCGGGAGTGCCCTCGTAAATGACCTGGGTGGCACGGTTCGCGAGTGGGCCATACACGATGTATGAGTGACCGGTCACCCAGCCGATGTCGGCGGTGCACCAAAAAACATCAGTGTCTGGTTTGAGATCGTGCGCAACCCGATGCGTGTAGGCAACCTGGGTCAAATACCCACCGCTGGTGTGCAGGATTCCCTTGGGCTTACCCGTGGTTCCAGAGGTATACAGAATAAAAAGTGGGTGCTCGGCTGGAAAACTCTCCGGAACATGCACCGGCTCTTGGCGGGCCACGATGTCGTCCCACCAAATATCGCGATCTGTATTCCACTCAACTTCTTGGCCTGTGCGCTTCACGACGAGCACATTGCGCACCGTGGGAGATGTGTCGGCGGCCTCATCGACCGCAGGCTTGAGTGGCATCACCGATCCGCGGCGATTTTGTCCATCAGCGGTGATCACCAAAACGGCGGAGGCGTCCTCGATGCGGCTGCGCAGTGCCTCGGCACTGAATCCAGCGAACACCACCGAGTGGGCTGCACCTATACGGGCGCAAGCGAGCATCGCCACGATTGCTTCAGGAATCATCGGAAGGTAGATCGCAACTCGGTCACCTGCTGTGATACCGAGTTCTATAAGCGCGTTAGCGGCCTGAGAGACTTCGGCGAGAAGCTCGGAGTAGGTGATGTTGCGCTGATCGCCCGGCTCGCCTTCGAACCGAATCGCGATCTGATCCCCGTGCCCGGATTCAACGTGCCGGTCCACGCAGTTGTATGCAACGTTGAGGCGACCGTCAGCGAACCACTGCGCAAATGGCGCATCGGACCAGTCAAGGACCTGGGTGAAATCCTGATCCCAGTGCAACAACCGCGCCTGTTTGGCCCAGAAGGCAAGACGATCAGCGTCGGCCTCTGCATAAATTTCGGGCTGCGCGTTTGCCTCTGCCGCGAACTCAAGGCTGGGCTCAAAAACCCGATCTTCCTTGAGCAGATTCTCTAGCGCTTCGTGACTCACGGTTCTCCTCAATCGTGCGAGATAGTGCAGGGCTTGAACCTAACCAATCAGCGGGCGTGATGCGAGTCAAATGCTGTACAGGTCTACCGTGGCGGTCATGGCGAAACCCCTCTCAGATGCCTTGCTGCGGATAGCAGAGCACCCGACCGTAGCCGTCGCCGCGACGGCAGCCCGCGAGGAAATCGACACTCTGCTGTGGCGGCGGGACATCCGGGCAGCCGCCAAAGAGGTGGCTGCAGCCTCCGTTCTCCGAGGCGGGCGGGACTCGGCCGCTATCGATGGGGCTGATGTTGCCGTTGTCGACGATTCCCCGATGGGCCGGGTGCTCGATGCGGGCTGGCGTATCACGACCGAGGTGCCAGCTTTCGTAGATATTTGGGCCAGCGCCCCATTGCAGGCACTCGCCGGCCTGCATTCGGTAGCGGCCATCGACGTGCTGCCGCAAGCTGAACTCGGGCGCCCCCGGCCAGACTCCAATGCCGATGACCCGCTCAACATTGGCCCGATTCCTGACCCGGCGATCGCCGCAGCCCGACTCACCCAATTGGCGGACCTGGTCACTGATGCAGGAACTGTCCCGGCACTTGTTGTTGCGGCGATCGCGCACGCTGAACTTATGGCGCTGCGACCTTTCACCTGGGGTTCAGGTTTGGTGGCCCGGGCCAGCGTGCGCCTAGTCCTTGCTGAACGCGGTGTAGATCCGTCGTTGTTCAGCATTCCCGAATTGGGCATGCTCACTCTGGGTCGGCCCGCGTATGTGACGGCGCTTCGCGCGTACCTCACGGGCAGCGCCGACGGTGTCACCGACTATTTGGTGTGGTTCATGACCTGCATCGGTGAAGGCGCTCGAGAAGTTCAGGTTCCGTAACTAAGAAAATTACGGTGATCAGGCGCGCAGTGAACGGCGCCGGGCATACCAAGTGATGCCAAGTGCTACTGCGCCAAGAGCAACGCCAGCACCGGCAGCCACCGCTTGTTTCTTCTCCACCCTCGGCCGCATTGCAACAGGCCGAGCGAAGTCGACGATCTCCCACGACCGTTCTTCAGCAACGCTGCGCAATTCCGCATCGGGATTCACTGCGCAGGGAATCCCCACTGCCTCAAGCATCGGCAGATCGGTGTAGGAATCGGAATACGCATAGCACTTTGACAGGTCGTAGCCTCGTTCAGCGGCCAAATCCCGCATCGCCTCT
>CAIXFB010000043.1 GCA_903918595.1 uncultured Actinomycetes bacterium | reverse complement strand
GTGACCGTCGAAAACAATCCCGAAGAAATCCCAGGTTTCGCGCTCGTGCCAGTCATTGGTCGGATACACCGCGACGATGGAGGGGATGTGCCGGTCAGCATCAGAAACACTGACCTCAACGCGGATCCGGCGGTTGTGGGTAATCGATAGGAACGGGTACACGGCGTGCAGTTCGCGGCCGGTCTCTTCGGGGTAGTGCACTCCGTTGACACCCATACACATTTCGAATCGAAGAGCGGGCTCGTCGCGCAGCGTGGTCACGAAAGCAACGAGGTGATCGCGCTTGACGTGGAAGGTGATTTCACCACGATCGACAACAACTTTCTCGACTGCAGATTCAGCGGCAATACCGCGATCTTTCAGGGAAAGAGCAAGTTCTTCAGCGAGTTCGTCGAACCAACCGCCATAGGGCGGAAGCGTTGGGCCGGGCATCACGATGGGCGAGACGAGACCACCGAAACCGCTGGTATCGCCAGACCCGGCCGCACCAAAAGCGCCGGTGCGCACACCGATTACCTCGAGTTGTTCCACCCCTTGGGGAACAACGGCCAGCTCCGCATCCAGGTTGACGAAGGGCTCGGTCATCGCATGAGCCCCTTCATTTCGAGGGTGCTGGGCGCTGCCAGAGCAAGCTCTTCGAGTTCAACGATCTGCCGGCGACGGTTCACGCCAAGCTTCATGTCTTGGATTTCGTCGTGCAGTTTCAAGATTGCGTCGATCAACATTTCTGGACGGGGCGGGCAGCCGGGGAGGTAGATGTCGACGGGTACGACGTGATCGACGCCCTGAACGATGGCGTAGTTGTTGAACATTCCGCCACTCGATGCGCACACGCCCATGGCGAGAACCCACTTGGGGTTGGGCATCTGATCGTAGATCTGGCGCAGAACAGGAGCCATTTTCTGGCTGACCCGGCCGGCCACGATCATCAGATCTGCCTGACGCGGAGACGCGCGAAAGACCTCCATGCCAAAGCGAGCAATGTCGTAGCGGGGGCCGCCCGTTGCCATCATTTCGATGGCGCAGCACGCCAAACCGAAGGTGGCCGGCCACAGCGATCCCTTGCGGGCATAGCCAGCGACTTTCTCGACGGAGGTGAGCAGTACTCCCGATGGGAGTTTCTCTTCAAGACCCATGACGACCCTTCCCTAATCCCATTCCAGGCCGCCGCGGCGCCACTCGTAGACGAACGGCACGGCCAAGTTGAATAGGAACAGGGCCATCGCGAGGAAACCAAAGAGCTCAAGCTGGTCGAATGCGACGGCCCACGGATACAAGAACACGAGCTCGATATCGAAGATGATGAACATCATCGCGGTCAAGTAGTACTTGACCGGGAAACGTCCACCGCCCATGGGTTGCGGGGTGGGTTCGATGCCGCACTCATAGGCATCGACCTTGGCCCGGTTGTAACGCTTGGGGCCCGTGATGGTGGCAATCACAATGGAAAAGGCAGCAAATCCAAAGGCGAGAATGCCCAAGATCAAGATCGGTGTATAAACGTTCACCGGATCGAATGCTCCTTGTTCGTAACTGAAGGACTTTGCGCGTTTGTGAAAACCTTCACGACCGGGGTAAGCATAGTGCTCACACGCCTCGTGAATCAGCGGGGCGGGTACCGCGATGAATAGCGACGATTCCCCCCGTCAGGTCCCGCCATTGCACCCCGGCCCAGCCAGCAGATTGCAGCTCCGCAGCGAACTCCTGTTGCCTTGGCCATGCCCGAATCGAGTCCGCCAAATACTCGTACGCCTCGGGATTGCTCGCTACTGCCCGGGCAACCGCCGGCAGCGCCTTCATCAGGTATTCGGTGTACACGGTGCGAAATGGCGACCAGACCGGATGGCTGAACTCGCAGATGACAAGCCGACCGCCTGGGCGCACAACCCGCAGCATTTCCACCAATCCAGCCTGATAATCCACCACATTGCGGATTCCGAAGGAAATTGTCACGGCATCAAAAGAAGCATCGGCAAAGGGCAGGTGCAGGGCATCACCAGCAACAAAAGGCAGTTCGGGCAACCGCTTGCGGCCAACAGCCAGCATTCCCAACGAAAAATCACAAGGCACGACGAAGGCCCCAGCCTGGGCAAAAGGCAAGGAGGAAGTGCCAGTGCCAGCTGCTAGGTCAAGAATGCGCTCGCCGGGGGTCGGAGCCACAGCCGCCAGCACCGCCTTGCGCCAGATCCGAGTCTGACCGAGTGCCAACACGTCGTTGGTGATGTCGTAGCGCTCGGCAACGTCGTCGAACATGGCGGCAACGTCGATCGGATGCTTGGAAAGATCAGCTTTGGCCATGTCGGCATCTTTGCAGAGAGGCGCCTCACTCGCAGATGCCCCAGAACCAGACAGCGCCTACGCTGACGCACGTGTCGTACTCCTCGCATCCAGCCTCGGGTGATCTGACGCACCCCGGAGGCCAGAAGCTCACCGTTCGCACAAGGCCGATCGCCGATCCGCATGATCTCTTGGCGCTGTTGCCCGCATCAGCACAGTGCGCGTGGATCAGACGGGATGAAGGACTGATCGGTTGGGGAGTCGCTGCGATGCTTGAGGTTCGCGGTGAGGAACGGTTCTCCCGGGCCCAACGTTGGTGGTCATCACTGTGCAATGCCTCCGTCATCGACGACTCAGTCAGTGTTGCCGGAAGTGGGCCGGTGGCATTTGGCTCCTTCGCATTTGATCCGGACTCACCTTCAGTTGTGGTTCTGCCAGAGGTGATCATGGGTCGCAAAGGCGGTCAAGCGTGGATCACGGTGATCAACTCTGAAGAAGACCCGCGCCTGCGGGTGCCTATCGCTTCTGTCCCGTCGCCTCCCACAGCTGTTTCGTGGACCGAGGGCGCACTCGCATCATCTGAATGGGAAGGCGTGGTCGCTGAAGCGGTGCGCCGCATCAATGCCGGTGAACTCGACAAAGTGGTGCTGGCACGCGATGTGATCGCGCAGGTCGAAGGCGAGATCGATGTGCGTTACCTGCTGCGTCAGCTAGCCCGTGAGTACCCAACCTGTTGGACCTTCACCGTTGCCGGAATGGTCGGTGCAACCCCAGAACTCCTCGTTCGTCGCACCGGAGATCTGGTGACCAGTCGCGTACTTGCCGGCACGGTGCGCCGTCGCGGCGATGCGCAAGCCGATGCCGGACTCGCAATCGCACTGCTCGAGAGCGATAAAGACCTTGAAGAGCACGAGTATGCAGTTCACTCCGTTGCCCGCGCCCTGGCTGCCCATTGCACCGATCTAGATGTGCCTGCGACCCCACATGTGCTCAAGCTTTCCAACGTGCAGCACCTTGCCACTGATGTGACCGGACGGTTGGCGGATAACGCACCCGTGCTGGCCTTAGCCGCATCGCTCCACCCAACAGCAGCAGTGTGTGGAACCCCCACCGAACGCGCTTTCACCATGATTAGAGAGCTCGAAGGAATGGACCGTGGCAGATACGCCGGCCCGGTTGGATGGTTTGACAGTCGAGGTGATGGTGAGTTCGGGATCGCGTTGCGCTGTGCACAAGTTGATCAAGAAGCGGGCACTGTTCGCGCGTTTGCAGGGTGCGGAATCGTTGCTGGTTCAGATCCTGCGCGTGAACTTGCAGAGTCCAATGCGAAGCTCACTCCGATCAGGGACGCGCTCACCGTCGATTAGTTCTGGTTCGTGGTGTCAGCGAACTTATTGGTGCGAAAGAGCCGATGCCACCGCGATGCTCACGGTTTCTACAAGCGCAGCTTCTTCAGCGCGATCCATCACCCGCGCAACAATGATGCTCACTCCATCGCCCACTGCTGACTCGAGCGCGGCCGTTAATGCACCGGCATCACTCACTACCTGCACCGGTACACCGACTGAATTGGCGAACGCTTCAATATCAATCCCGAGAGGCACACCGAACACGCGTTCAAAATGTTCTTCGTGATCAAGATGACCTTGTTCCAGCGTCGAGAAAATTCCGCCACCATCGTTATCCGAAACGACAATGGTCAGATTTGGTCGTTCCTCTTGTTTCGGAACGAGCAGTGCGTTGCTGTCGTACCAAAATGCTTGATCCCCCACCAACGCGATGGCCGCTCCACCCCCCATGGATTCGTGGGCAATCGCACTCCCCCACGCTGTGGAGAGAGTGCCGTCGATGCCCGACGTTCCGCGATTGCCCAGCACTGAGCCATCGCGGATGCTCGTTGCAGCGAACGTGCTGACGTGCCGCACCACCGATGAAGCGGCAAGGAATAACAGGCCACTCTCCGGAACGCTCTGCGCTGTGATGCGCGCAACGCTCACACCACTGAGTCGATCACCTTCAGCGCTCATCACTGTTTCAACAGCAGCTGCGGCAAGCACATCGGCACGCTGCCAATCCGCCAACCACTGCTCGTCGTAGTGCGCAGCTTCAGGGGGAAGTGGAACTGATGCCACCACAAGATCGGCCGAGCGAGTGGGATCACTCCAATCCGGCCGGGAATCAACAGCTATGTGCAGATCAGCGGCCGCAACCATCGTCAGAACTGAACGATGTAAACCGACTCGTCCAACAGTGATCACGATGTTGGGCACGTGCGATTCCATGAAGCCTGCATCGGCACACAGCAGCGGTCCATGGGAAAGCGCCGTTGCACAGCCACCAGCGTTACCACTTGGTTCCGCGATGACCGGCCAACCCAGCGCATCACCGAGATCGTCGATGAGATCCACCGAATCCGCTTCGCTGTGATCGCCGACGATGATCACACCGTGAGCCGGCACCACCGCGCTGTCGAGTAATGCCCCGAGAACGTCGTCAAGTGGCGTACTCATGCCGGCCACGAGTCGGGCATCTGCGGTCCAGGGCCGACCGTCCGGGCGACCAGCGAGTTCTTCAACCCAGCCATCCGAGGACAGATCAGGCACGAGTGGTGTGTCAAAAGGCACGTTGACTGACACCGGACCGGGCAACATCGCATCGGTGCACCGCGCAACGGCTCGGGCAACCGTTGAACGCCAGTAGGCAACTTGACCTGGCTTGTCTGTCGCCACGGCCATATCAATTTCATCGCGAGTGCGGCCAGAAAAAAGTGCGACCTGTTCGATCGACTGGTTGGCCCCCACCCCGCGCAGTCGCGGCGGCCGGTCAGCGGTCAAGGCAATGAGTGGCACGGCGGAATGGTCGGCTTCAACGATTGCGGGCAAAAGGTTCACCGCAGCGGTACCTGACGTTGTGACGACAACGGCCGGAATACCCGACGCTTTACCCAACCCGAGTGCGAGGTAGCCCGCGCTTCGCTCATCGAGTCGAACATGCAGGCGCAAATCGCCACGGGCTTCAGCCTCTGCGAGTGCGAGTGCGAGCGGAGTTGACCTGGCACCTGGTGCCACGACCGCGTCGGTCACCCCGCAACGCAGCAACTCATCGACCATGACGAGGGCCTGCACCGTTGATGGATTCACGGGTTCACCCTATTCACGGCAGGTGCAACCAAGCGGCGGTGAGTCGGTCTTGCCACCACTTCGCACGGCTCGGTGAGATTCGAGCGGCAGCAGCGTCGAGACTCTCTTGATCTGGGCAGATCCGCGTATTCGAAATATGTCCGTGGTGCGGCAGCACCGGTTGGGACACCACGTCTTGCGCAAACAACGTTCCCGTACCCAGCCCGCAGGCGAATGCGAGTTCAGGCAGTGCAGCCGCGGTGGCAAGTCCCACGCTCAGGCCCACCGACGAGTCGAGTGAACCGCTGATCACCACCGGAACGTTCAGCGACTCCGCAATGGCCAACGTGCGCTCAACGCCACCGAGCGTGGTGGGTTTGAGAACAGCGACGTCGGCGAATTCGGCCACCGCGATCCTCGAGGGATCATCTGCAAGTCGAATGGATTCATCGGCAGCAATGGGAACGTCAATGTGTGTTCGAAGTTCGCGCAGTTCCGCGATCGTTGAGCACGGCTGCTCCACATACTCAATCCCGAATTGCGCGAGTGCGCGTAGTTGTTCTGTTGCTTGAGAAACCGACCAACCAGCATT
>CAIXFB010000042.1 GCA_903918595.1 uncultured Actinomycetes bacterium | reverse complement strand
GCCCAAGGCGCACTTGATGTAGAGAAGGTTCGGGTATTCCTTGCGGAGTCACCCGAAAACGATGAAAGCCGTGGGTAACCGCCCATGGTGTTGAAATGTCGAGACGCAATCAGCGAATTGGCACCGAGCGGGAATGAGTCGGAGATGTACACCCGATGAACGCACGAGCATGAACATGCAACGTACATACTGACGGTCCGGCGCAACACGCCCGGACCAAGACAGGAGAGCAGTGTCCAAGGTCCGGGTTTATGAACTCGCGAAAGAACTCGGCGTCGACAGTAAAACTGTCCTCGCCAAATTGCAGGAGCAGGGAGAATTCGTCCGCTCCGCTTCATCCACTATTGAGGCACCGGTCGCTCGTCGCTTGAGAGAAGCGATGCCCGCGGCTCCCGCGAAGCCGGCCAAGAAGACGGCCGCGAAAAAGGCAACGAAGGCCGCTCCAGATGCTGAAGCACCTGTTGTTGAGACACCCGCGGTTGAGGCCCCACCATCATCTGAGTCTCTTGCTGTCGCAACTGAAGCCGCTGGAGTCAGCGCGGATGCTGTTGAACGGGTAGCAGTCGCAGAGGCAATCCCAGCTGCAGCCGAGACGGTCGTTGATGCACCAGCGGCCGGTGGCGATCTTGCTCCTGGCGCCCCTCGTCCGGGCGGCCCACGCCCCGGCAATAACCCCTTTGGCGGCTCCACTGGCATGGGCAAGACCCCGCCCGCTGTTCCAGGTGCGCCGCGACCTGGCGGCCCTCGTCCCGGCAACAATCCCTTTGGATCTTCGTCAGGCATGGGCAGGGCTCCGTCGGTACCTGGTGCCCCTAGGCCGAATCCAGGATCGATGCCGCAGCAGCGCCAGGCTCGTCCGGCTGGACCCGGCGGCCCTAGTGCTCGGCCAGCGGGTGCTCGCCCGGGTGCTCCGGGTGCACGACCATCAGGCCCTGGCGGTCCCCGCACAGGCGGTTTCGCAGGTCGAAGTGGCCCAGGTGGAGGTGGCGGCGGTGCTGGATATGCAGGCGGTGCTCCTGCCGGTGCCCCGGGTGCTCCGGGTGGAGCTCCAGCAGGTCGTGGCGGATTCGCTGGTCGCGGAGCCGGTCGCGGTACTACGGCGGGTGCCTTCGGCAAGCCCGGCGGACGTCCGTCGCGTGGTCGCAAGTCGAAGCGAGCAAAGCGCCAGGAATTCGACAACATGGAGGCACCGTCACTAGCTGGCGTGCGCTTGCAGCGAGGTTCGGGAGAAACGATTCGGCTGCCGCGTGGGGCGAGTCTGACTGACTTTGCCGATCGGATTAATGCGTCGCCGGCCGATCTCGTGAAAGTACTTATCGAGCTCGGAGAGATGGTGACAGCTACGCAGTCCATTGACGATGACACGCTGATGCTGCTTGGCAGTGAGTTGCGCTATGTGGTGCAGGTTGTCTCACCTGAAGACGAAGATCGCGAACTGCTCGAGTCCTACGATATCGAGTTCGGCGAGGATGAAGGAGATGAATCAGCTCTCGTCACACGTGCGCCGGTCGTCACCGTTATGGGTCACGTCGATCACGGTAAGACTCGCTTGCTCGATGCGATCCGTAAGACAAATGTGGTCAGCGGAGAAGCTGGTGGCATCACGCAGCACATTGGCGCCTATCAAGCCGTTGCGCACACAGCTGAAGGCGAGCGGTTGCTCACCGTCATCGATACACCCGGTCACGAGGCGTTCACCGCTATGCGTGCTCGAGGTGCGCAGGTCACTGATATTGCCATCCTGGTGGTTGCTGCCGACGATGGCGTGAAGCCGCAGACGATCGAAGCACTGAACCATGCTCAAGCTGCTGGTGTGCCGATCGTGGTTGCTGTGAACAAGATTGATAAGGAAGGCGCGGACCCGACCAAGGTTCGTGGCCAGCTGACAGAGTACGGATTGGTTGCTGAGGAGTACGGCGGCGACACCATGTTCGTTGATGTTTCGGCGACCCAATCTTTGGGTATCGAAACGCTGCTCGAAGCGGTACTGCTCACGGCTGATGCCTCGATGGATCTGCGGGCCAACCCGAACCAAGATGCACAAGGTGTGGCTATCGAAGCGCACCTTGACCGTGGCCGTGGCCCAGTCGCCACGGTTCTGGTGCAACGAGGGACGTTGCGTCCTGGTGATTCAATCGTTGCTGGCGATGCGTACGGACGAGTTCGGGCAATGCTTGATGATCTTGGCAATCCTGTCTCTGAAGCCGGTCCATCAACACCCGTTCAGGTGCTTGGTCTGACTTCTGTCCCAGGTGCAGGTGATTCGTTCCTGGTGGTGTCTGAAGATCGCACTGCCCGACAAATTGCGCAAACCCGTCAGGCCCGCGAGCGCAATGCCATGCTGGCCAAGAATCGAGTCAAGCGCTCACTCGAGGACTTCCTCGAATCCTTGGAAAAGGGTGAGGTTGAAGAACTCACTTTGATCCTGAAGGGCGATGTGTCTGGTTCGGTTGAGGCTCTAGAGGATGCGCTGACGAAGATCGACGTCGGAGAAGAAGTCTCGTTGCGCGTCATTCACCGCGGTGTTGGTGCGATCACTAAGAACGATGTCACGTTGGCAAGTGCATCCAAAGCCATCATCATCGGCTTCAACGTCAAGCCTGAGGGCAAGGTTGCGGAATTCGCGACTCATGAAGGTGTTGAGGTGCGCTACTACACCGTCATCTACCAGGCGCTCGATGAGATTGAAGCTGCACTCAAGGGCATGCTCAAGCCAGAATACGAAGAGGTTCAGCTCGGTACCGCAGAGGTGCGCGAGGTGTTCAAGTCCTCGAAGGTTGGCACGATCGCAGGTTGCCTGATCCGGAGTGGAGAGGTGCGCCGCAATACAAAGGCTCGCCTTATCCGCGAAGGCGTTGTCATCACCGAGAACTTAGGCATTGCAAGCCTTCGTCGGTTCAAGGACGACGTGACTGAGGTTCGTGAAGGCTTCGAATGCGGTATCAACCTCGGCAATTTCCAAGACGTCAAGGTTGACGATGTCATCGAGACGTTTGAGATGCGCGAGAAGCCCCGCAAGCCATGAGTAGCGAAGCACGACAGAGAAAACTCGCTGATCGCATTCAGGTGATCGTGGCGGAGTCGCTTGAGAAGCGGGTCAAAGACCCGCGACTCGGCTTCATCACGGTCACCGATGTGCGGATAACTGCTGATCTTCGTGAAGCGTCAGTGTTCTATACCGTCTATGGCGATGATGCGCAGCGTCAAGAGACGGCTGCGGCGCTGGAATCGGCGAAGGGCCTACTGCGCAGTGAGGTAGGAAAGCAGACGGGGATCAAGTTCACCCCGACTCTCGCCTTCATTCCCGATGCGATCCCAGACACTGCGCGGCACGTCGAAGATCTCCTGAAGGTTGCAGCGGAGGCCGATGCCGCAGTCCACCAGCAAGCTGAGGCTGCTACCTACGCCGGTGAAGCAGATCCTTATCGGCACCCTCGAGAAGTTGACTCAGACAAAGAGGAGTGATCTCAGCGCGCCAGCTCCGGGCGTTTTGATCATCGATAAGCCGGGTGGAATTACCTCGCATGGGGTCGTCTCAGTGGTTCGACGAACCGTCGGCACCCGCAAGGTTGGTCACGCCGGCACCTTGGATCCCATGGCAACGGGTGTGTTGGTCATCGGTGTCGGGCAAGCGACCAAGGTTCTCGGTCATCTGGCGCTTCGCGAGAAAGAGTATTTCGCCACGATTCGGTTGGGTGCATCCACCACTACCGATGATCGTGAGGGGGATGTACTCGAGCGCGCGGAGCCCATGTTGCTGGCAGCTATGCGTGATGACGAGATCGTTGCAGCCGTGTCGCGGTACGTCGGGAAAATTCACCAGGTGCCAAGTTCCATCAGCGCGATCAAAGTTGATGGACAGCGGGCCTATGCGCGGGTCCGCGCAGGAGAAGACCTGCAATTGAAAGCGCGCGAGGTAGAGATAACTGCCTTTGAAGTTCGCTCCATCACGAGGTCGAATGATGGGATCGATGTTGACGTGCGGGTGGAATGCAGTACTGGTACCTACATTCGGGCTTTAGCGCGCGATCTTGGTAGGGACCTTGGGGTGGGCGGACACCTTTCTGCTCTTCGCCGTTCATCCGTGGGACCTTTCGGAATTGATGCATCCCATGAACTTGTTCCTTGGTCTGAGGGACCTCAACCAGAGGCAGCGATAATGCCTTTGGCCGATGTTGCGCGTGCTGCCTTCAGCTGTTTTGAGGTACATGGTGAACGTGCTGCTGACATCACCCATGGCCGCCGAATCGAATGGCCCGATACGGATTCGGCTGTGATCGCGCTCGTGGATGGCGCGGGCGTGCTGCATGCCCTTGCTGAGGAACGAGAGGGACGCTGTTCCTATCTATGTGTATTCGTCACCGCATCTGGGTCTGAATAGGCTGCGCTTGTGGTTGCAGATTCCGTAGTGTGCATTGGCGTATTCGACGGGGTGCATGTTGGGCACCAGGCACTTATTGCCCGCGGCCGGGTCCTCGCGGATGAGCTGGGGTGCAAAGTTGTGGTCATCACGTTTAACCCACATCCAGGTCGAGTTCTGCGCCCCGATGGTGCACCTGCAGAACTGGGCAGCCTCCAAGACAGGATCGAGTGGATGAAGCAGGCCGGTGCCGACGAGGTGATCGTTATGCCCTTCACCCCGGCTCTTGCTGCAACCAGCCCTCGTGAGTTCGCCCACCTTGCGCTGCGAGAGCACACGCATGCTTTAGCGGTTGTCGTCGGGGAGAACTTCACGTTCGGTGCGGGTGCATCTGGCTCGGTGGCTACTTTTGCAGAACTGGGCGTGGAGATGGGATTTGTTGCTGAGTCGCTCATGGTCACGGCTGGCGAGGAGACTGTTTCTTCTACTCGGATACGGCGCCTTCTGGCACGCGATGGTGACGTTGCCGAAGCCGCGAAGTTATTGGGTCGGCGGTACTTCATCCGTGGAATCGTGGTGCACGGCGATGCCCGCGGGCGTGAACTTGGTTATCCGACCGCGAATTTGGCGTGGAGCGCTGATTTGGTGGTCCCGGCCGATGGTGTGTATGCCGGTTGGCTCATTGTCCATGGTGAGCGCATGCCGGCCGCAATTTCGGTAGGAACCAATCCGCAATTCGACGGTGAGGACCAGCGAGTAGAGGCTTTTGTCATCGATCGGGAGGGGTTGGATCTCTACGGCCAGCGGGTCGCCGTCGAATTTGAGGAGCGCCTGCGGGATCAGGAGACATTCGCCTCCGTCGAGGAATTTGTGGCCCAAATGGGCCGAGATGTGGCATCGGCTCGGGCGATGGTCGAGAGCGGCTAGAGCGGCTGGTAGCCTGTGTCATCCAGACGGTTGCGAGGCGGGCGCTTCGTAATTCGTGTCAGATCTACCCGGAGAAGTCCGGAGCGCTTGCGAGCGCGCGCCCGAGAGGATAAAACATGCCATTGGAAACCGCCGTTAAGGCTCAAATCGTTGCCGAGTACGGAACAAAGCCCGGCGATACAGGTAGTCCAGAGGTACAGATTGCGATGCTGACGCGTCGCATCTCAGATCTCACCGAGCATCTCAAGATGCACAAGCACGACCACCACAGCCGTCGCGGCTTGCTGCTGCTCGTTGGTCAGCGCCGCCGGCTGCTCCAGTACCTCGTCAAAACCGACATCGCCAGGTACCGCTCGATCATCGAGAAATTGGGCATCCGCCGCTAATTGCTGACCGGGCGTACATCGCAATTGTGCTGTGCGCCCGAACCAGCATCAGGGCAACAACCTAATAATCAGAAAGATTCAAGTCTCACCAGCACAATCCAACTCTGGGGCGCGCGCACGCAGGTTCGGCGTCGGTCCTCGGTAGTGACCTCCGGGAAGTGACCCGTAGGCCTCGATCGAAGACCGCCTCGACCACTTTTTTGCCAGCGCCCCTTGTACCGCCTGAAAGTCCGTGAGGACTCAGGCACAACGATAAGGAGGCACCCGTGGAGGGTACCGAAGTTCACACCACCCAAGCCGAGATCGATAACGGATCTTTTGGTAAGCGCACCGTGAGGTTTGAGACCGGACGGCTGGCACGCCAGGCTGCCGGTAGCGTCGCAGTATGGCTCGATGAAGACACCATGCTGCTCAGCGCCACGACAGCTTCAAAGAATCCCAAAGACAACTTTGACTTCTTCCCATTGACAGTTGATGTTGAAGAGCGGATGTACGCGGCTGGCCGGATTCCCGGTTCCTTTTTCCGCCGTGAGGGCCGACCTAGTGAAGACGCAATCCTGACCTGCCGTCTCATTGACCGCCCGCTTCGCCCCACGTTCGTCAAAGGACTACGCAATGAGGTCCAGGTCGTCGTAACTGTTCTTGCTCTCGATCCCAAAGATCTCTACGACGTCATCGCGATTAACGCTGCGAGTGCCTCGACTCAAATTTCAGGATTGCCTTTCAGTGGTCCTATCGGTGGCGTGCGAATCGCCCTGATCGATGGCCAGTGGGTGTGCTTCCCGACCCACGAGCAGTTGGAAACGGCCGTTTTTGACATGGTTGTAGCTGGTCGAATCGCTGGCGATGACGTGGCCATCATGATGGTCGAGGCTGAAGCAACGGAAACCACTTTTGATGCAGTTGCCATGGGCGGCAAAGCCCCCACGGAAGAGGTCGTTTCTGAAGGCCTCGAAGCATCCAAGAAGTTCATCAAGGCCCTGTGCGAGGCACAGATCTCACTGGCCAAGCAAGCGGGTAAGGCAGTTGCAGAGTTCCCGATCTTCTTGGAGTACCAGGACGATGCATATGCAGCCGTTGCAGAGGTTGCAACCGACTCGGTGCGCTCAGCGATGACCATCGTGAGCAAGGCCGAACGTGAAGCAAAGCTTGACGACATCAAGTCCGATGTCATTGCTCAACTCGGCGGCACGTTCGAGGGTCGTGAAAAGGAGCTGTCCGCTGCGCTTCGCTCAGTGACGAAGCATGTTGTGCGCGAGCGCGTTTTGCGTGACAAGGTGCGGATCGATGGACGTGGCCTGACCGATATTCGCACCCTGTCTGCAGAGGTGGATGTTCTACCCCGCGTACACGGTTCGGCGCTCTTCGAGCGCGGTGAGACCCAGATCCTGGGAGTCACTACGTTGAACATGCTGCGCATGGAACAACAGCTCGACACGCTCAATCCGGTCACCCGGAAGCGTTACATGCACAACTACAACTTCCCGCCGTACTCCACAGGTGAGACCGGTCGCGTTGGTAGCCCCAAGCGCCGCGAAATC
>CAIXFB010000041.1 GCA_903918595.1 uncultured Actinomycetes bacterium | reverse complement strand
GTCCGTGCGAGTCCGACACACTCGTCAGAGCCAACGTTAGCCCCGTAAGGCATGCAACAGCGCTCACCCGAACAAAGCGCAGAACAGACGACCTCATTCAGCGAAAATACGGCCACTCACCAGCAATTTCCAATGCCGATTCTCAAGATGTGGATGAAGTCAGTGCCGCACCCTGCTGAGTGCCTGGCGGACAAAGTTGCCTACTTGGTCTCCCTCCACCAGGAAACCATCATGACCATAAGGCGAGTGCACAATGTGCAAGTCCTCCGCACCTGGTGTTGCTTCCACGATCAATTCTTGGAGCCTCAGTGGGAATAATCGATCACTGTCAATGCCCACCACGGTTAGAGGCGCCTTGACTTGAGAAAGTGCCTGCGCAACGCCACCGCGCCCCCTGCCTACATCAAACAAGCTCATCGCCCTCGTCAGTAGTACGTAGGTATTTGCATCGAAACGCCGGGCGAGTTTGTCTGCATGGTGATCGAGGTACGACTCAACGGCAAAACGTCCGCCAACCCATGGATCTTCACCCTCTTGCACCTCCCTGCCGAAACGAAGATCAAGTTCAGTTTCACTTCGATAGGTGAGGTGCGCGATCCGGCGCGCAACACCCATGCCTATGTGCGGTCCTGACCCAGATTCCTGATCGTAGAAATTGCCACCGCGGAAATTTGGATCAGCGTGGATGGCTGCGATCTGTGCAGCATGTGTGGCTATTTGGTCAGCGCTCACTGCTGGAGTCGAACCCAGCACGAGCCCGCTGTGGACCCGTTCTGGAAATGCCACCATCCACTCCAAGACCCGCATACCTCCGAGGGAAGGACCCAGCATGAGTGCCCATGTGTCAATGCCCAGCGCGTCAGAAACAGCCACCTCAACTGCGACCATGTCTGCAATCGTCACAGTGGGAAATTGCCCACCCCAGGGTCGGCCATCAGGTCCAAGACTCGCTGGTCCGGTCGTTCCTTGGCATCCACCTAGAACATTTGCACACACGACGAACCATTGGTCTGTGTCAATCGGGGCGCCGGGACCGACCAATTCATCCCACCAGCCTGCTGTCTTGTGCCCTGGTCCGGCGGGTCCGGTGACGTGCGAATCACCTGTCAAGGCATGACAGATGTACACAGCATTGTCCCGAGATTCGTTGAGGGTTCCCCACGTCTCGTATGCCACGGTCACTTCATCGAATATGAACCCGGATTCGAGTTCAACATCAGTCACCGTGAGAAATTTTCGCTCCCCCGGATGGTCGCCCTCACGCCACGCACCGGTGACAGGAGGGGCACCCGAGTAATCAAGTGGACCGTAAAGATTCATCAGCTGAATCAGCTAGTCGAAGCAGCACGAAGGCCAGTCTCAAGATCAGCCAGAATGTCGTCGAGTCCCTCAAGTCCGACCGCGAGTCGAACCAGGCCGGGAGTGACCCCCGCAGCCAATTGCTCAGATTCGGTCAGCTGCGAGTGAGTCGTTGAAGCTGGATGAATCACCAAGCTTCGGACGTCGCCAATGTTCGCTACATGGCTATGCAACTCCAACGCCTCGACAAACGTCTTACCTGCCTCAACACCACCTTCAATTTCGAAGCTCAAGACACCGCCGGTGCCTTTCGGTGCATATTTCTTCGCTCTGACATGCCAAGGGCTCGAGGCAAGACCGGCGTAATTGACGGAAACAACTTCACTGCGGTTATCAAGCCAATTGGCAACCGCTAGTGCGTTATCTGAATGGCGTTGCACGCGGAGGGAAAGGGTTTCCAAGCCCTGCGCGAGTAAGAAGGCATTGAACGGGGCTACAGCCGAGCCCAGGTCTCTCAGCATTTGGACGCGCGCCTTCATGATGAAGGAAACATTCACACCAAATACGCCATCAGCGCCTAGGTCTCGCGCATAGACGAGGCCGTGGTAACTCGGATCAGGTTGGTTGTAGTTGGGGTATCGATCCGGATATGCGCCGAAATCAAATGTTCCACCGTCAACAATGG
>CAIXFB010000040.1 GCA_903918595.1 uncultured Actinomycetes bacterium | reverse complement strand
GCTGATGACAGCGCCGCCGTCTTGGGCCCACCAGCGGACAGTGTTCTTGCTGCCGCATCAGCTGCCCTGCACGATCTTGCGCCTTGGACCACTGCAGCCATCGAAGAAGCACTTCGTACAGCCCTGATTGATGGTCTTGGCATGAAGCCCAAGTTGGCCTTCGGGCCGGTGCGCGTTGCTGTCACTGGTCGTCGGGTATCCCCGCCGCTGTTTGAGTCGATGGAGATTCTCGGCCGGGAAGAGTCGTTGTCTCGTTTGTCGACCGCCCGGTCAGTCTGACTTTGCCCATCACCTACACTTACCTGCGTCCCATGGGGTATGGGGTAATTGGCAGCCCAACTGATTCTGGTTCAGTTAGTCTAGGTTCGAGTCCTGGTACCCCAGCGAGCCGCGGGTAGGAATACCTGCGGCTTTTAGCACGGCCCCGTTGTGTAGTGGCCTAGCACGCCGCCCTCTCAAGGCGGTAGCGCGGGTTCGAATCCCGTCGGGGCTACGCGATCAGAAAGGTCCGCCTTTTGGGTGGGCCTTTCTGCTTTTCCGGCCTCCCACAGTTCCTCAAGCCTGCGTTCATAGAATGTCCCTACTTCATCGGGTCGCCTGCCCGTGGAATCAACGAAACACGTCAATTGTGGAGGTTTTCATGGGTCGGACTCTGGCGGAGAAAGTGTGGGAGGACCACATCGTCCGCAGCGCCGAAGGTGAGCCGGATCTTCTGTACATTGATTTGCATCTCGTCCACGAAGTCACCAGCCCCCAAGCTTTCGATGGCCTTCGCGTGACTGGACGCCCATTACGTCGCCCGGATCTGACCGTGGCAACAGAAGACCACAACATCCCCACCATCGATATCGACAAGCCGATCGTGGACCCAGTTTCGCGTGCCCAGGTCGAGGCCTTGCGGAACAACTGTGCTGAGTTTGGGGTTCCACTGTATTCCTTGGGCGACATTGAGCAGGGGATCGTGCATGTGGTGGGTCCGCAAATGGGCCTCACCCAGCCAGGGATGACGGTTGTATGTGGCGATTCCCATACCAGCACCCACGGCGCTTTCGGGGCGCTGGCTTTTGGGATTGGCACGAGCGAGGTTGAACACGTTCTGGCCACGCAGACGCTCCCACTCAAACCCTTCAAAACAATGGCGATCACGGTCGACGGTGAATTGGCAGAAGGTGTCAGCGCCAAAGACATCATCTTGGCGGTGATCGCCCAGATTGGCACAGGTGGCGGTCAGGGTTACGTCCTTGAATACCGAGGGTCGGCAATTCGGGCCCTATCCATGGAAGGCCGCATGACCATCTGCAACATGTCGATCGAAGCAGGGGCCAGGGCGGGGATGGTCGCACCTGACCAGATCACCTTCGATTACCTCAAGGGCCGGGCTAAGGCCCCGTCGGGTGCAGATTGGGATGCGGCTCTTGATTACTGGAGCACACTTGTCACAGACGAAGACGCCACGTTCGATGCTGAGGTTGTCATTGACGCGGCATCCCTCGCCCCGTTCGTCACCTGGGGCACCAATCCCGGGCAGGGCCTGCCACTTTCCGGGTCTGTGCCATCGCCGGATCAGGCACGCGATGAGGTTGAGCGGGTCGCCATCGAGCGAGCATTGGAATACATGGATCTCACACCCGGTATGCCACTTCGCGAGATCCCCATCGACACTGTTTTCGTCGGCTCGTGCACAAACGGTCGGATCGAGGACCTTCGAATCGTCGCTGAGGTATTGCGTGGCAGGACCATCGCTCCAGGAATGCGCATGCTGGTGGTTCCGGGCTCCGTGCGCGTGCGCCTGCAGGCGGAAAGTGAGGGCCTCGACGAGGTATTCACTGCAGCAGGCGCTGAGTGGCGAGGCGCTGGGTGCTCAATGTGCCTGGCCATGAACCCCGACAAACTCGCCCCGGGGGAGCGCTCAGCTTCAACGTCGAATCGCAACTTTGAAGGTCGGCAGGGCCCAGGGGGGCGCACCCACCTTGTGTCACCAGCGGTCGCTGCCGCTACCGCAGTACGCGGTCGTTTGTCTTCACCTGCCGATATACCCGCTGTGGCCTAAGGAGTCCTTGATCATGGAAGCATTCATTACGCACACTGGCACGGCTATTCCGCTGCGCAGGAGCAACGTCGATACGGATCAAATCATCCCAGCGGAGTATCTCAAGAGGATTACCCGTGACGGCTTCGAGGACGGCCTATTCTCGTCTTGGCGCAAGGACCCTGATTTTGTCCTGAACAAGGAGCACCATGCCGGAGCTTCAATTCTGATCGCTGGCCCGGATTTTGGTACCGGTTCCTCACGCGAGCACGCAGTGTGGGCGCTACAGAACTACGGCTTCAAGGTCGTTCTCTCCTCACGATTTGCCGATATCTTTCGCGGAAACTCCGGAAAGGGCGGTCTGTTAACGGCGCAGGTTGCGCAAGATGTCATTGAGTCGCTCTGGGAAGCGGTTGAAACTGATCCGACAGTGCTGGTCACGGTCGATCTCGAAAGCCGCACAGTCTCCGCTGGCAGCATCACTGCTGAATTTGAGGTAGATGACTATGTGCGGTGGCGACTCATGGAGGGCCTTGACGATATCGGCATCACGCTGCAATACGGCGACGAGATAACTGCGTTTGAAGCAGCTCGTCCGTCCTATAAGCCAGTCGCAGGCTAATCGATCACAAGCGCACTTGGTTCAGTGGCGGGGTGCAGGAAAAGTGTTGCCCTGTAACAACTCTTGCTCAGTTTTTATCGGCGTGGCGCGCGTTCACGTGGTCGTATCTTCACTAGATTAAGAAAGCGGTCAACCGATCGCCAACTGACACCCTCCGGAGGGGTTTTCCTGTGAACAAGGCAGAAATCATTGACTCAGTGTCCGCTCGTCTCGGGCTCGCCAAGCGCGATGTCACCGACGTCGTAGACGCATTCATCGAAGAGACCAAGAAGGCTCTCGTTCGTGGCGAGAAAGTTGCCGTCAGCGGCTTCGGCGTCTTCGAAGCATCGCAACGTAAGGCTCGTCTCGGACGCAACCCGCGCACCGGCGAGACTGTAAAGATCAAAGCCACCAAGATTCCTAAGTTCCGTCCCGGCACTGAATTCAAGGCTGTGGTGAACGGTTCCAAGAAGGTGGAGACCAAAGCAGGCGTGAAGAAGGCGGCACCGAAGAAGGCTGTTGCCAAGAAGGCGGCACCGAAGAAGGCTGTTGCCAAGAAGGCGGCACCGAAGAAGGCTGTTGCCAAGAAGGCAACTCGTCGCTAGAAAAGTTGTAGGTGTGGGTCGGACTCCGGGAGGGTCCGGCCCACACTTTTTTAGCTCATGATGGAAGTCGAACCGAAAGTACATCCGCGCTGGTCGCACTTGCAAAGGATGCAATAAGTCTCTGGCCCAATGCAGGAGCAAGTACACCTGCTGCGTAGAGAACTGATTGCTCAATGGAATAGGTTTTGCCGGTTTCATCGGCGCAATAGACCACAGTCGACCCAGTCGACCCAATCGACATGATCGTCACAACTCTCTCAACGATCTCTGCTAGGTGGGATTTCACGCGCCGGCTTCGCGGGTTCTCACTATGTCGGCGGTGTGTGATCCCACGCCTATACGAATGGCATCCCATAGGTCAACCTCAGTGTCGACATCCCGATGTAGTTGCGCGCTCCAGAGCGAGCCCGGCTT
>CAIXFB010000039.1 GCA_903918595.1 uncultured Actinomycetes bacterium | reverse complement strand
GATGCCGATTCGCTTGCCCGCTGGTTTGCCGAAGCCGCCTACTCAGGCTCCCTCGAGCGCTATCTCGAGACCTTCAAGCACACCGTGGGCGTGACCCAAACTGCGGCAGCGCTGGCTCGGGTGGCGCACGAGTGCGCTGTCGATCTGGCTGCCGATGGAGTCGTCTACGCCGAGGTGCGGTACGCACCCGAACTGCACGTTCAAAAGGGACTCTCGCTGAATGAAGTGGTGGAGGCGGTGATTGAGGGGTTCGGCACCGGCACTGCTGCCGCGCTGGCCTCGGGCCACACGATCCGCATCGGTGTTCTACTCACCGCGATGCGCACAGCCACCCATTCGCGTGAGATTGCTGAACTTTCAGTGGCGTACCGAGACCAGGGAGTGGTTGGCTTTGACATTGCCGGCGCTGAGGCGGGCTTCCCGCCCACCAGGCACCTCGATGCCTTTGAGTACCTGCGCCGCGAGAACGCCCACTTCACGATCCATGCAGGGGAGGCCTTCGGGCTCCCGTCGATCTGGGAGGCGATCCAATGGTGTGGTGCGGACCGACTCGGGCACGGCGTGCGGATCGTTGATGACATCACTATCGGCCCTGATGGCAAACCCGTTCTGGGCAAGCTCGCTGCCTACGTTCGAGACCGACGTATTCCGCTGGAGTTGTGCCCAACATCGAACGTGCAGACCGGAGCTGTTGATTCCATCGCTGCCCACCCGATCGGCATGCTGAAGGATCTGGGATTCCGGGTGACTATCAACACTGATAACCGATTGATGTCAGGCACATCCATGAGTCGTGAGATGGAACTTGCCGCAGCAGCCTTCGGCTGGGGCCTTGATGATCTGCAATGGCTCACCATCAATGCAATGAAAAGCGCGTTCATCCCATTCGATGAGCGCCTCGCGATCATTAACGAGCAGATCAAACCCGGGTATGCGGCCTTGCGAGCAGAACTAGCAAATCGAATCGATCCAGAAAGTGCAGGTGCGTAATGGCTCTTCTTGAAGCGGTGGTTGATGGCCATAGCCATGTGGTGGAACTACAAGGTGAACTTGCGCGCGTGCGTGGAGCACTCGATCGCACCGACGCGGTGCTCACTGTTGCTGATCGGACCCTCACCCAGGCCGAGCACGCCATTGAAGAGTCCAGGCGTATTGCTCCCTACTTTGTCGGCGCTATCGCCTTGGTCGTTGCGTCGGGAATTGCGTTCGCTATTTGGCGAACACGGAGAAATAGTGCTGAGCCCGAAGTACTTCTTGAAGAGAGTGAGTGATCAATGGATCTGATTCACGTTGTCGGTGGCATCGGCACCATCATGGTGTTGGCTGCATATTTTCTTGTCTCCGCCGGAAGGATCGCCTCGGCCTCTACTGCTTTCCAAGGGCTCAACTTGGTGGGCGCTGCGCTCCTGGCCTACTACGCGGTTGTGTTGGCTGCTTGGGCCTCGGTTGCCCTCAATGGAATTTGGTCGTTGATTGGGCTCGTTGCCATGGTGCGAATAGTGCAAATGCGCCGCTCGAAAGCAGCGAAGAAAGCCTCCGCAGGAGTGTGATTAAGCCCGTTCTCCACAGGCTTGATCAACTCCCTTCCCTGCGCTGACCCTAGCCGCAAGGCTGTCGGAGTGAATGAGATTCTTTACTTATTGATGCCTTTTTCCTACTCTTGCCCCATGGCTGGACGTATTTCCGATAAGGGTCAGGTAACAATCCCTAAGAAAATTAGGGATGCCATGGGCATGAGGCCTGGGGACCTCGTGGAGTTCACCGTTCGTGAGGGTGAACTCATCGGTAGGCGTCGTGCGCCCGAGATTCCGTGGGCTGAGGTCTACGGAATGCTCAAGACCGACAAGACCACAGATGAGTTGATGCGCGAGCTTCGTGGCGATCCGTTGTGGTGACAGCCCTGGACACGAGCGTGATTCTTGATGTGGCTATCGGCGACCCTGTCTTCGGGATGCGTTCGCGTTCGGCGCTGGCCGAGTCATCCGCACAGGGACTTGTAATCATTTGTGATGTGGTTTTGGCTGAGACAGCGGCGGCGTTTGCTGATGATAAAGAGGTGGGGCGCTTGCTTGATCTTCTTCAGATTCGCTATGTCCCCACGACTTCCAATGTAGCTGTGGCTGCAGGGCTTGAATGGGGAAGGTATCGAGCGCGTGGAGGAACTCGCGAGCGAATCGCTTCAGATTTTATTGTTGCCGCACATGCTGCGGCTGAAGCCGACCAGCTCCTTACCCGGGATTTAGGATTTGCGAACCTCACAATTGAAGGCTTGAAAGTTATACACCCATCGGATGCCACACGGTCTTGATCTCCGTGAACGCCCGAATGCGTGACAGGGTGGGAGTGGCCATCCAGTCGGCATCTGTCCTTGGGCCACGCACGAATTTCACGGTACCTGCAGCATCTTGCTCGAGTTGCTGGGCCAATTGCTGATCTGTGATGCCGGTGAGGTCGAGGGCGTTCACATCAGCATGACTGGCGAGCCACGGTGCCATTTCTGCAGCATCGCCGGTGAGGATGTTGACCACGCCGCCGGGCACATCACTTGTTGCCATGACCTCTGCCAGTGTGATGGCCGGAATCGGCTGATCTTGGCTCGCGATTACCACGCATGAGTTGCCGCTGACGATGATCGGTGCGATCACACTAGAAAG
>CAIXFB010000038.1 GCA_903918595.1 uncultured Actinomycetes bacterium | reverse complement strand
GGAGCGCCCTGGCGTGCGCATTGTCCGGAGCAGCAGTGAACTCGCCTGGCCCATCCACTGTGGAGGGGGTGCACTTCTCGATGTTCGAGCAGCAAAACCCGGGCGTCAAGGTTCCCTTGGTGATGGCAAACGTGAAACAGACGTGCGCCCTATTGGTCCACTCACATATGAGCGAGTCAGCCGGATAGCGACGAACTAAACGCTGCCCAGCGCTGCAACAGTTGCCAGGCTGCACCACTTGCAACAATTTCTCGAACTCGTGGCAATTGCAACGCGATTCTCTCCGGCAGTGGTCCAGCCACACCAATATCCATGGCTGACTCGTATGCAACGAGTGCTGCTGCTGCGTTGAGCTCAACGGCTACCCGGATCGCTTGAGTCTTATCGATATCGGTGACGGGAGCAGTTGGATCGAGGGCGCTGCGCAGCAAGGTGGCGTTGAGTTCGCGATCCCCACCGACGAGGAGCGCCGATTGCACCAAAGAAATGCCGATCGTCGTTGGGTCGAAAACAGATTCAACGACACGATCCCCGGTGGTGTCCCAGATGCGGGTGGGTGCTGTGGTGGAAATCTCGTCAAGGCCGTCTTCGCCGCGCACCACCAAAGCCTTGACCCCTCGGCGGAATAAGACATCTGCCATGACCGGCGCCAACCGTTCATTGGCGCAGCCCACGAGGGCTGACTCCGCCAACCCAGGATTACTCAACGGTCCCAGCACATTGAAAATGGTCGGGATGCCGAGTTCCTTACGTGCCGGGGCGGCATGTCGAAGAGCTGGGTGGTGGGCAGGTGCAAAGCAGAATCCGATTCCCACCTCCTGCACGCAGGCAGCAACACCACTCGGAGAGAGGGCAATCTGCACGCCAAGTTGCTCCAGAACGTCAGCGGTGCCCGTTGAACTAGAAGCGGCCCGATTACCGTGTTTGACGATGGGAGCCCCGGCAGCTGATGCGATGAGCGCAGCCATCGTCGAGATGTTGACCGAATGTGAGGAGTCACCACCCGTTCCGACCACATCGAGCACAACGTCGGGCAGACCGTCGCGTGGAACGAGCATTGCATGCTCCAACATGACCTCGACGAGCGCTTGGACTTCGATTGCGCTCTCGCCTTTTGAGCGAAGCGCCGTAACAAAGCTTGCTGTTTGGGCTGAGGTGGCCTCCCCGGAAAGGATGCTGGCCATCGCCCATGCGGCAGCCTCCGCGGAGAGGTCGGAACCGCCCACCAGTTGGGAAAGCACCAGAGGCCACGTGAACGTCACGAGTGGTTCACCCGCCCCTGCGCTGTAGATGGGATGGAACTGGATTGGGAATTCAGCAACTACGGCTGAATAGCTAGGCGTCGGTGCAATAAGACTGAGGCTGTGTCTGCCAGAGTTCGCGCCACAATCGGCATAGCCACCACACCATCGGCCCGGGACCACGTTGCCAGCCATGCGTCTTGCGGCCTGCCGATCAGCACCAAAATCGGGGGGCACCGGTAGATCTCGTCTTTCATCTGGCGAGCGAGGCCCATTCCGCCAACGGGAGTCGCTTCGCCGTCAAAAATCAACAAATCGAAGCGGATGGAGTCGACCGCGGCAATCACGGCAGGTTCGGTGGCAAATTCAGTGATTTCCAGAGGCGGTAGGTCAGGGGACAACCTGCGGCCGAGAGAGAGCAAAACCTGCTCGCGAGTAGTGCGGTTATCGCTATACACAAGCACTTTCAGGGCCGGGGCTTCGTCAAGATTCAACGGAGCGGTCGCCGTCACGGAACCAGCTGGAAGAGAGGCACTCACGGGTAAAACCCTAGCGCCCAGATCGCACCTTGCTCGTGCCGGTCGGGTGTGAGGAAATCGTCATCCGTAATGAGGGGGGTCAGGGCGCCTTACACCCACTTATCTGACAGACTCCACTCGTGGCTAATGCAACGACAATTCCCGC
>CAIXFB010000037.1 GCA_903918595.1 uncultured Actinomycetes bacterium | reverse complement strand
GAAGGCAAAGCGCTTCCCGGGCTGACCGTTTTGGAAGGACCATTCGCATGACGCGTACGCCCATCATGGCGGGTAACTGGAAGATGAATCTCAATCACTTCGAGGCTTTAGCACTTGTGCAGAAATTGGCTTTTGCACTCAACGATAAAGATTTTGAAGCAGTCGAGGTCGTTGTTCTTCCACCATTCACCGATATCCGTTCTGTCCAAACACTCATTGAGGGCGATAAGTACGACCTTAAGTACGGCGCACAGGACCTCTCCGCACAAGATTCGGGCGCCTACACAGGTGAGATATCTGGTGCGATGCTGGCGAAATTGGGGTGCAGTTATGTCGTCGTTGGGCATAGCGAACGTCGTGCTCAGCACGATGAAACAAACGAAATCGTCAACGCCAAATCGATTGCGGCTTTGCGCCATGGGCTCATCCCCATCGTCTGCGTGGGAGAGGACCTCAGTGTCCGTCAGGCCGGAAATGCCGTGTCTGTAGTTCTGGAGCAGCTCGATGGTTCACTGGCCGGACTGACGGGTGAGCAAGTGGCCGGGCTCGTGATTGCTTATGAACCGGTGTGGGCTATCGGCACAGGAGAGGTAGCCACTCCTGAGGACGCTCAAGAGGTGTGCGGGGCAATCAGGGATCGCGTTCGCGAGGTGTGGGGAGAAGGGGCCGCCGATTCAGTTCGAGTTCTTTACGGCGGATCTGTTAAGTCTGCCAATGTGGCCGCAATCATGGCAAAGCCTGATATCGACGGGGCCTTGGTGGGTGGAGCGAGCCTGGATTCCGACGATTTCGTGGGGATCGTGCGGTATCGCCTGCACCCTGCCGACCTCGCTTCATAGGCCGCACACCACTAGGGGCTATCCTGTTCACCGGCCCCTCGAATCAGTTCAGCCCAACAACCCCACGCGACAGGAGAAGCAATGATCACCGCACTGACGATCGTGTTGGCGGTTATTTTGGTGATCACCAGCGTTCTCTTGGTGGTGTTGATCCTTCTCCATCGCGGCAAGGGTGGCGGGCTTTCTGATCTTTTTGGTGGGGGCGTGAGTTCCTCTGTTGGCGGGTCATCCGTGGCTGAGAAGAACCTGGACCGCCTCACTGTGGGTATTGGCCTGATCTGGGCCGCAGCCATCGTCGCAGTCGGTCTGCTGGTGCGCACCGGGGTGTAAAGCCTGTTCATCGATCTTGAACGTTCATTTCTGACAGAGGAGCAAGCATGGCTGGTGGCAGTGCCATTCGGGGTAGTCGAGTTGGAGCGGGCCCGATGGGCGAAGCCGAAAGAGGCGACGCTGCACCGCGTGTTCATGTGTCGTTTTGGTGCTCGCGAGGCCACGAGTCGCGTCCGAGTTTTGCCGCTGACGCAGAAGTTCCCGAGGAGTGGGATTGCCCCCGATGCGGATTGCCCGCCGGCCCTGACGAAGATAACCCTCCGGCACCCACCAAGGTGGAGCCATACAAGACGCACCTTGCTTATGTGAAAGAACGGCGTTCGGATAAAGATGGTGCGGCTATCTTGCAAGAGGCCATTGACAAGCTCCACGGGGTGTGAAACCGAGACTTTTCGGGCATTTCGCTGTTCCGCTCGCACGGTACTTTTATTGAGAAGCTCCATAGGCCGCTTGGGTATCCGCCCACACAATGGTGGAGTCGATGCCCTGCACACCTCGGGCGGGAATATCCGTCGGATGTGTCTCGTCTGACATAAGCCTCTCGAGGGCCTGATGCTTCTCGGTCCCGCTTGCCAGTATCCACACCTGACATGCCTTTCGCAGGGTGGCGAGACTCATGCTGACCCGATTGGCAGGGGGTTTAGGAGAGTCTGAAACAGGTAGACAGGTCATTGAGGATTCGATCGATGGGCGGCCAGGGAATATCGATGCCACATGGCCATCGGGCCCCAAGCCCAGTAGAACGACTACGAACGGCGGTCGGTCCGGTTTCAGAGCGAACATGTCCTCGATGTCAGTTTGATACGCAGATGATGCATCGGCAAGTGGGAAATCGATCGAAGATTCACCAACGCGGTGCAGGGTCGGTCGAGGAGGGGGTATGTCTCGTAGTGCTGACACAACCGGCAGATCGTTTCTATCCGCCGATGCATAGGGCACAAAGCGTTCATCGCCCCACCACAGGTGCACGTTGGTCCAATCCACCAGAGTTTGGGGAATTAGGTCAACAAGGCGGAGTGCTACAGCCGTGCCTACACCACCCCCGGTGAGCACGACATCTGCACGCCCGTATGACTCAAGTTCACCTACTATCGATGAAACAACTCCGGCAGCAACAGCATCAACCAATTGTTGTGCGTCGGGGAGAACCCGGAGTTGCACGTCCATCACGTGCAACCCATCAAAGTTGCTTGGTACACCTCATCTGGATCAAGTCTGCGCAGTTCCTCGGTGAGTAGCTCAGCCAGATCCCGTCGAGGGAGTGCCACCTGGGAGTCTGCCGACCCAGGCAGGTGCAACTCGGCGGTGATGCCATCTGATCGCTCTATTGAGAGGTCACCATCGGCTGTCAGCATCCGAACAGCGGAAATGCCAATCCCGGGT
>CAIXFB010000036.1 GCA_903918595.1 uncultured Actinomycetes bacterium | reverse complement strand
GACTTTGAATTTTGTGGGTATTAATTGCGAGGGTTGCACAATCACGTATGCGCCTGACTCGAACGCAACGGGCACGACAGTGACAATCAAAAACGGTTCAGCGACATTTACTTCTGAGAGTGGCCCGTTACAGCCTGGCTATTTTTCAATCGATGGTGACCGGTTTGCAAATCTCAATGCCAGAACAACGATTTCGTTTAGGTACAAGGGAGCAAAGTCAGGGTCCACGGTTTCCCGATCCGAGGCCATCACGTCCAAGAGGGTTTTTCCCTGCTGGGCAGGAACTGACTCCACCGAGGAGTTGACAGTTCGAGTGGGCACCGTGACTGACCGGAACGCACTGGGCAAAAACAAGCGAGCTGTCATTGCTTGGGTACAGCCAACGCCGGCATCAGCTGATGTGTCTGGAATCAGTTATGCAGCGGATAGAGGCAGGTTCATCCTTAATGGAGATATCACCTGCTCCCCCAAGAATGGTAAAAACTTCTTTCTTCCGATTTTGTAATGCCCAACCAAATACCCGTAAGAGTTTTGTGCGCATAGGCATGATGGAGCACCCATGATTTTTCGTTCAACGGTTACGCGTCAGCCGCTGGTGGCGCTGTCGTTGGCATGCTTGTTGGTTTTGCCAGGTTCGATCGCCCAGGCCAATGAGCCAGATCCACAGCTGCTGGCGGTCAGCGATAGCCGTTCCTTCACGGTTGGAGAACCACTTCGACCCATCAGCAGCATGATCGTTAAATACAAGGCCGGGGTTCCCATGGAACAAAGCGGCATGGTGACCGGGCAGAGCGTTGTTTCGGAAGAAGTTGAGCTCGAAAATCCGCGGGCAGATGCAGGTGGAGTCACGGTCATTGATCTTGGCGAACCGGTGAATCTGGCGCAGGCCGAGGAAATCGCAGAAGCCCTACAAAGCGATCCTGGTATCGAGTGGGCCGAACCCAACGGTTGGGCTTACCCCAACCCCTACCCTTCGACCCCTCCAAACGATACGAATTACAGCGAACTCTGGGGACTGTGGGGCAACTACGGGGTTCGGGTCGGG
The DNA here is from genome assembly GCA_903918595.1 of uncultured Actinomycetes bacterium. Classification (GTDB taxonomy): domain Bacteria; phylum Actinomycetota; class Actinomycetes; order S36-B12; family S36-B12; genus CAIXFB01. The sequence goes on along the minus strand of CAIXFB010000036.1, from coordinate 2,880 downwards.
GCCGGTTCGACCCAGATGACCCCAGCTTGGACGACCAGTCGAGGTGAGAACATTGTCGTCGCAGTTGTTGACTCCGGTCAGATCGTGCATCCAGATCTCGGTGGACTGAGTGTCACCAATAAGGCCCTCGCGTCAAACGTGGCCACACTCACCACGGGTACCTCCCACGGCTTCACGACCGGCGATTCGGTCACTGTCTTCGGTTTGAGTGACTCCGAGTCACCCGTCAACGTTTCGAGCAAGGAATTGACAACGAACGTCGCGACGATCACGACTTCAGCGCCCCACGGACTTGCCGTCGGCAACGCGGTCACGATTGCCGGTGTCGATAGTGCCGTAGATATCGCAACGCATAGCCGCACAAACAATGTCGCCTCCATCACCACAACAACAAACCATGGCCTGGTGGCCGGAAGCATTGTCACGATTGCTGGGGTCACCGACACATCGTTCAATGGCACGTTCAGCGTCGCGACCGCTCCAACAACAACCTCCTTCACCTACGCCAACGTCGGGGACAGCGTTCTTATCGGCTCATCAGTTGGCACCGTCGCGTCGACGATTTTCAACGGCACCCACACCGTCACGGCGGTTCCCTCGACAACCGAGTTCCGATACACATCGATCGCCGGCACCGTGGCAAGCGTGGCATCGACCGGCGGCACAGCGACCCGCTCGATTTTCGACGGGACCCACACCGTCACCGTCACCACACCCACAACCTTCACGTTCAGTGTCACGTCGGGCAACATCTCTTCCGTCGCAGCAGACGGCGCTGTCTATGGCGCCACTGGCGGAGCAAATACCCTGCCTGGCTACGACTTTGTGAGCGGAGGGTTGCCGGCAACCGGCAGCTGTTCCGGAGGGTCCGCCATAACTTTGCTTCGCGCCGGTTCCCTGTCTGTGCAAAGCAGCAATCAGGACGGCGATGTCATGAACACTGGTGTCTATGGTGCGGTGGGACGCGATGCCGTTCCACTAGACCCCGGTGACTGGGGTCGCGCTTACTCTTGTCTGCCTGGAAACCCGGCTGTTCAAGTGCAATTTAGGCCTTCAACATGGCATGGCACGCACGTGGCTGGGACCATTGCCGCAGTCACAAACAATGCAGTTGGCATCTCAGGCACGGCACCCAATGCGAAGTTACTTCCTGTTCGGGTTACGGCCTACGGGGGTGGCTCGGTTGCCGACGTTGCTGCCGGAATTCGTTGGGCTGCCGGCGAATCCGTCCCTGGGACTCCAGCGAACGCCAATCCAGCGGACGTCATCAATTTATCGCTGGGAGGTGTTGGTGCGTGCCCCCTTGCGTATCAGCAGGCCATTGATACGGCCCGGGCGTTGGGTTCGATTGTTGTCGTGTCCGCGGGTAACAACAATTTTGATATGGCCAATTCCACACCGGCTAATTGTTCTGGGGTTATTTCCGTTGCAGCGACAGACGACACCGGCCAACGAGCGTCCTTCTCAAACTTCGGGTCAGATGTCACAGTTGCCGCACCGGGTGTTGACATTTTTTCCACCCTGAGCTCCCAAACCACAGGTCCGGGGTTCCCCGGGGGTGAAACTGGTTACTCAGCGCCCGTAGCAAGCACGGTGGTGCCGACACCCGCTTATGGCGACATGTCTGGGACCAGCATGGCCGCGCCGCATGTGTCTGGTGTGGTTGCGCTCATGATGTCCTCTTCTGATGGTCCGGCAAGTGAGACTGAATTGCTCGCGCTTCTGCGTAATACTGCTCAGCCCTTTATCGATGACGAGATTTGCGATCCGATGTCCCCGGAAAAGACCTGCGGGGCGGGAATAGTCAACGCCGCCGCGATTACGGCACCCCAATTATCTGAGATGAGTCCTACCTCGGGAACCCTCTCCGGTGGATCAAGCGCGGTGATCACTGGGACAAACTTTACGGAGGTGACCGCAGTGCAGTTTGGTGACTCGACAGCCACATTCACCGTGGTCAGTTCTACGCAAATCACCGCCACGATCCCGTCGCGCTCTGCAGGGTCGGTGATAGTCACCGTGCGTAATATCTCTGGTCGAAGCAACCGACTGACATTTACCTATGGCGATCCAGCACCCCCTGCACCTGGACCGGTACCAACACCACCAACAACTCCACCAACAACTCCACCAACAACGCTGTTGCCGAACCCCGACCCTTTCCCCGCTAAACCAACTCAACTGAACCAGGTTGATGTAGTCCTCGGTCTGAGTCCGACCCAGATGCAACAACTCAGTGCCACCGAATTAGCTCAGTTACCTCCCCAAGCATTTGCGGTGATGACCAGCGCCCAAGTCCGCGCACTGCGCCCAAATCAGATCACACCACAAATCAGTCGAGCGAGTATTCGCGCAATGTCTCCTGAGGCTGTGCGGGCGTTCCAGCCGCGAACCCTCAACGCCTTCGCACCATGGCAAATTCGCGAGTTAACTCGCCAACAAGCCGCCCAACTCAGGCCCACGCAAATTGCCGGCCTTGGTCCGGTGAAGAAACAGATCTTTGCGGGCAAACGGAACTAGGTATTCGGTGAGTGGTTCGTAAGGTCGTGCCCTGGCAAAGGAGATCGGCGTGCCCGCTTCGCCTGCGCTTCCGTGCCGACAACGTCCATGGCTAGGGATCCGCCACCCATCTCGCCATGCCATCAAGTGTTCATGAGAAATTCGCCCAAAATAGAGAATATAACTTGATAATGATCTCTACTTATGGTAAACATGTCTTGTTCTCAAACCAAAAGTAGGAGTTAAGCAATGAAACCCGTAATTGATCTGATGAATACTGAGTCCCTTTTTAAGCACGGGAATCCATGGGATCAGTACGAATGGCTGCGCGCCAATGCTCCTGTCTATTGGCAAGAGGAAGCAAATGGTTCTGGATATTGG
>CAIXFB010000035.1 GCA_903918595.1 uncultured Actinomycetes bacterium | reverse complement strand
CGCCGATTCCGGTGCCAACAACGGTGGCGAGGTCGACGTTGTTTTGCGTTGCGAGACGACGAACAAGTGGCGTGACGTAGGCATCGGAAACTGCAGCGGGTGCAGGTGCTGCAGCTGCAGGAACAACAACTGCAGGTGCGACGGGAGCGGCAGCTGGCGGTGTGGGCGCAGGTGCTCCTGCCGATGTTCCGACCACGGCCAGTTCGCCACCGACCGCAACAACGGAGTCCTCTGCCACTGCGATGGAAAGCAGCACGCCAGCCACCGGTGAGGGAATCTCGGTGTCGACTTTGTCGGTGGAGACCTCCACGAGAGGCTCATCAACTGCGACGGTGTCGCCTACGGCCTTGAGCCAGCGGGTGACCGTTCCTTCAGTCACACTTTCGCCCAATGCCGGCAGGACGATCGATGTTGATGATCCCGAAGCAGAAGGCGCAGGGGTTGGCGCTGGCGCAGCTGCAGGTGCGGCAACCGGTGCTGCAACTGGTTCAACAATGGGTGCTGGAGTCGGTTCGGGTGCTGCTGGCGCTGCAGGTGCAGGGGCCTCGGCCGACTCACCGATGACGGCAAGCTCCGCGCCGACCAGCACTACTTCATCTTCACCAGCGCTGATCGAAAGGAGCACGCCGGAGGCTGGTGCTGGGATTTCGGTATCGACTTTGTCAGTCGAGACCTCGAGCAGCGGCTCGTCGGCAACGACCGTGTCGCCAACTGCCTTGAGCCATCGGGTCACGGTTCCCTCGGTAACGCTCTCACCGAGTTGGGGCATTTTCACGGAGACCGACATGTCCGGTTCTCTCCTATCGATCGAGGGTGATTATCAGGCGTGTGAGTGGAGGGGCTTGCCGGCGAGTGCGAGGTGCGCTTCACCAAGTGCTTCATTTTGGGTGGGATGTGCGTGGATGAGAACAGCTACGTCGTCAGGATGGGCTTCCCAGTTCACGATGAGTTGGGCCTCGCCAATTTGCTCGCCTACGCGTGAGCCCACCATATGAACACCAATGACGGGGCCATCGGTGATCGAGACAAGTTTGACGAAACCGGCTGTTCCAAGAATCTGGCTCTTTCCGTTGCCGCCAAGGTTGTATTCGTAGGTCTGCACAGCGTCGCCGTATTGCGCACGCGCTTCAACTTCGGAAAGGCCCACGCTGGCAACCTCTGGTTCGCAGTAGGTGACCTTGGGAATGTTGACGTCGGGGATCACTACGGGAGATAAACCGGCGATCTCTTCAGCGACGAAAATTCCGTGCTGGAAACCGCGATGCGCGAGTTGCAAACCAGGGGTGATGTCACCGACCGCATACATATGGGGCAGGTTCGTGTGTTGACGCTCATCAACAAGCACCCATCCGCGCTCCATGGCGATGCCTTGCTCCTCGTACCCCATACCTTCCGTATTGGGGCCACGGCCGACTGCAACGAGCAACAGATCTGCGCGGAAAACCGTGCCGTCTTCGAGGGTGACCGTGACGCCCGTGTCATCTTGCTCAGCCGATGCGAAGCGAATACCGAGGGAGAAGTTGATGCCGCGTTTGCGGTACGCGCGCTCAAGTGCTTTTGAGGCAGCCTCATCCTCATTAGGAACCAGGTGCGGTAAGCCTTCGACGATGGTGACCTCGGATCCGAAGGAACGCCACACACTGGCGAATTCAACTCCGATGACTCCGCCACCCAGGACGATCACACTGGATGGAACATAGTCAAGGTTGAGGGCTTGATCCGAGGTCATAATCCGGCCGCCGATGGGCAGGCCGGGCAGCGAGCGGGCGTATGAACCGGTGGCGAGGACTACATCGGTGCCGGTGTACTGCTCACCATTTACCTCGACGGTGTTTGGCGAAACGAGTCGGCCAGCGCCTTCAATGAGAGTCACGTTTCGACTCTTGACCAATCCCTGCAAGCCTTTGTACAACCTGCCGACCACGCCATCGCGATATTCGTTGACTTTGGGCATATCAATGCCTTCGAGGGTTGCCCGCACACCGAATTGCTCGGACTCGCGAGCTGCATCAGCTATTTCCGCTGCATGCAGGAGGGCCTTGGTGGGGATGCAACCACGGTGCAGGCAGGTGCCACCGAGCTTGTCCTTGTCGATGAGGATGACGGACATGCCGAGTTCTGCAGCACGCAATGCGCAGGCGTAGCCTCCGCTGCCGCCACCAAGGATGACTAAATCTGCCGAGGGCACCTGAACTCCATTTCGTGGTCGGAGTAAGCAGACCCGCTCGTAGGTGTTGAGCCGGCCGAGTCCCTATCCTGCCGCACGCTCTTGAGCGAGACGAACGAAGGTTCGCACTGCCGCTCCGGTGCCACCCTTGGGGGTGTAGCCGTAGGCACTCTTCTCATTGAATGCTGGTCCTGCAATGTCGAGGTGCACCCAGGCCTGACCAGCAGGGATGAATTCCTGCAGGAAAATTCCGGCCGAGAGCATGCCCCCGAGTCGATCGCCAATATTTGCGAGGTCGGCAGTCATGGAGTCCAATGAAGGCCGCAAATCCTCGGGAAGCGGCATAGGCCACATGGCTTCACCTGCCGAACCTGCGGCTGTAACCACTTCGCTGCGAGCGGCATCATCGTTAGACATTGCGGCGGCTGTTCTCGCACCGAGGGCTATGCGTTGGGCGCCGGTGAGGGTTGCTGCATCGACGATGAGATCTGGTTTCTCCAATACGGCCATGCCAAGAGCGTCGGCGAGAACGAGGCGACCTTCAGCATCGGTATTGAGAACTTCAACTGTGGTGCCGTCGAACATCGTGATGACGTCGCCCGGACGTTGCGCGGTGCCACTGGGCATGTTCTCCGCCATGGGCACCCAGCCGGTCACCTTGATTGGCAGTTTCAGGGCCGCGATGGCGCGTACTGCCGCGATCACGGCTGCGGCCCCTGCCATATCGCCTTTCATCTCGTCCATGTTTGCTGCTGGTTTGATGGAGATGCCACCGGTGTCGAAAGTGATTCCCTTACCCACGTAGGCAAGGTGTTGCTTGGCGCCGCGGGGGGAGTATTCGAGTTTGACGAGTCGAGGGGGGTTCGCTGAGCCCTGGCCCACTCCCAAGATGCCACCACAACCATCGCGAGTGAGCGCCTTTTCGTCCCACACGGTCATTTTCACGGGCAAACCGGTCATAGCCTTTTTTGCTTCGGCTGCAAGGGTGGCTGGGGGCAGAGCGTTGGGCGGGGTGTTCACCAGGTCACGTGTCAGGTTTACTGACTCGACGACGGTCTGCACCTCGTGCACCACAGCTTTTTGCTCGGGCGTGATGGGTGCGGGAACGAGCAGCGCAATCGATGCGACCGGCCCTTTCTCGTCAGGCTTCTTCTTGGACTTGAAGGAGGAGAACTCATAGGCCGCGAGGAGCGCACCTTCAGCAACCACCTGCAGCGCACTGGACCGCGCAGGTGCAATCACTGCAACCTTGCGCTTGCCAGAACAGGATCGGATCGCGTTCCCGTATGCACGGCGGATCTGCTCCACATCTGTCTTGTCTGTGTGTGAGCCGATTCCCACTGCAACGATGACGGCTGCCTTGATTCCTGTGGGGCTGGGCATGGTTGTGATGTTGCCTGGAGCACCCGATGCGCCCAGGCTGACGAGCGTGGCTGTGATTTTTCGTGTGATCGCTGGGCTCAGACCGTGGGCGATCAATTCGAATGTGCGCCCGGCTGGTGCGATAGCGACGATGAGGGCGTCGGCTGCTGTAGTAGCAGGTGAGGCTGAGGACAAGGTGAGTGATGCGGCTCGAATTGGCATACCTAAACCCTAGAGGGGAGCTCGCGGAGGCGCATTCGGCACAATGTGTTCCGGCGGGCCGAGAGGGCCAGGTCATAGTGATCAAAGGAGCAGCGCATGGACCTAGGACTTGACGGTGAGGATCAGTGGTGGTTCAACCTGGTAACCCAGCAGGTTGAGAAGGGTCCAGGGGCACCGAATATGGAGCGAATGGGTCCCTATGCAACCAAACAGGAAGCTGAACATGCTTTGGCGACCGCTGCTGAGCGCACGGAGGCCTGGGACGCCGACGACGAAAAGTGGTGAACCAGGTAGAGCTTCGCCGCACACCGCTTCACTCCCGGCACCTCGCTAGGGGCGCAAAAACCGCCGACTTCGGCGGCTGGGACATGCCCATTGAATATGTAGGAACCGTCGCCGAGCACACGGCTGTGCGAACAACTGTTGGACTTTTCGACGTGTCGCACATGGGCAAAGTGAGTGTGACCGGCGCCGGTGCTCTCGAATTCCTCAATGGGGTTCTCGCAAACGATCTGAACCGCATCCACGATGGCAAAGCGCAGTATTCGATGTTGTGCAATGCAGAGGGTGGCGTGATCGATGATCTCATCGTCTATCGGTGGTCACCTGAGCACATCTTCATCATCCCTAATGCTTCGAATGCTGCGACCGTGGTGTCGGCGTTGCGCGCGGTTGCACCAGATGGCGTATCCATCAACGACCAGCACGACGCACTGGGCATCATCGCCATCCAGGGGCCGCAAAGCCGATCGGTTCTTCGGGCGATCGGTGTGCCGGCAGACCTCGACTACATGTCGATGGTGAAGGGCGAATATGCCGGGGCAGAAGTCGTGGTCTGTAGAACGGGATATACCGGCGAGTTGGGATTTGAAATCGTTGCCCCCTCGGAGATTCTTGGCGTTCTGTGGGATGACCTGTGCCTGCATGCTGAGGCAGTAGAGGGCATGCCCGCGGGGCTAGGAGCCCGCGACACCCTGCGCACTGAAATGGGTTACCCGCTGCACGGTCAAGACATTTCGCCTGCGATCTCACCCGTGCAGGCCGGAATATCGTGGGCGATCGGTTGGCAGAAACCTGAATTCCAAGGGCGCAACGCACTCACTGAGCAGCGTTCGCAGGGGGTGAGTAAGCACCTCGTCGCGTTGATCGCATCGGAACGTGGCATTCCGCGTCCGCATATGGAAGTTTTCGACTCGACAGGTGAAAACCTGATTGGCGAAGTCACCAGTGGAACTTTTTCACCGACTCTCAAACAAGGCATTGCGCTAGCACTTGTCGAATCGGGCATACGCGTGGGTGATGTGGTGCTCGTCGATATTCGCGGACGTAAGTCTTCGTTCAGCGTTACAGCTCTGCCTCTTGTTCCATCGTCAACTCGTTGACAATCGGTACTTGTTGCAACGTAGTCATGGCAATCTGCAGTATTGGTAGCGCTGTGAGCGCGCCGACCCCCGAGCTGTTCTGCAGTTGCAAATCAGTGACGATCGGTATCTCAAGATGATCAAGGCCACGGATGACCGCACGGTCAGATGAAGTCGAGGCGGCGACCCACCACTGGGTTGCTGATCGAGAGACGCGTTGCGCAACTAGCGCTGCCGCACACGAATCTCGCCCATCGATCATTGCAGGCGTTGCGCGCGTTGAAGATTGCAGGAGCACGCCTACGAGTGCGGCTAAAGGTCTGGCATCAACGCTAGCTAGAACCTCGAGTGGATCACCCATCACTTGTCGCCCTTTGCGCATGGCATCTCGCACCGACGCGCAACGATCCATCCATTCGGCATCGCTCTGAGCCCCAGAAGTTGAAGTAACGGCGGCCGCATCGGACCGGGTGAACAGTCCAATTACCGCAGCCGCCGCAAAGTCGTCGTCGTTCAAAAGCAGTGGAATCACGATGTCGGTGCCAGCGTCAATCTCGCTGTCGACTACTGCGCGGCCAAGCGCAAGGGCATCAGTGAGATCCCCGGGAGCCTCAATTACCTTGACCCGCACTCCCTGCGCATGGGCCAAATCGCCGACCAGACCAAGTCCATTCCTAATGTCATGTGCCTTCTGCTGCGACATGAGTGATCCGGGTGCAACAAAGAAAATGAGTGCTGGCTGAGAAAACTGCGAAGTTGGGCACTGACGCTGCACGCCCGCACCCCAAATGCTCAGATCAGACAGCGTGCCAAGTGATCCGTGAACCAGCGCTGCGGCCTCTGACTGAGCACGCGCAGCCTGTGCCATGGCACCATCGGGAACAATCACGAGCCCATTGTGCTTGATCTCTGGGCCATCGTGGTGTCTTCGAATCGCACAGGCACGTCAAAGGCGGCTATTCGAGATACGCGCCTGAGGGCAACGAGAATTGGGCGGCCGGCGACCGCAATCAAGATAACCGTCAACGTTGCTCGAGGAATATCGAAACCGAGTGATGTCACTAGGTTAAAACGCCACCAGGCAGCCAGGTTCTCCGCAAACTCTGCTCCCGGCACAAACGCGATCTGGGCAGGAAGACTCAGTGCGAATGGCCAGAACCACAAATTCAGCAGAAAGCCATAGGTAATCGTGGCAAGTGCTGCGTAGGCGCAGAGCGCAAGGATTTCGCGAACACCGCGTAACCCGCGCGGTAGCAGCCCTGCACCCATTCCTACCCAGGCGGCTCCGAGCATTTGAAAAGGTAGCCAAGGCCCCACGCCTCCGGTGAGCAGAGCCGAGGCCAAGATCGATATCGACCCGAGTGCAAATCCAAAACCTGGACCAAGGGCCCTGCCAGCGAGGATCAGCACCACCCACATGGGTTCAATGCCGGCAATCCCAGTGCCGAGCGGTCGCAGAATCGCGATAACGGCGGCGAGAACACCAAGCAGTGCAATTGACTTTGCATCCATATCTCGATCAGCCAATTGCGCCAGAACAACGACGAGGACCAGTGGCACAACAGCAGCAAAGAGCCACGGGGCATCACCTGCATGCGCGATGATTGCTGAATCTGGGGGAGCGAAAAGCGGCCAGAGGAAGGCGATCAAGCCGATTGCGCTGACCAGAGCGATGGAAAGCGCTGATCTGCGCCCTATTCGTACTGCTGCGGATGTCCGAAACTGCAGGGCTTCTCCCTCCATCACACTCATGCGCTTTCCTCGGAGATTGCTGTGCGGACCTGATCAACGGTGAGGAAAGGACCGGGTGCCAACACCTTTGCAACTTGCGGTGCAAACATCGGCGAAGACGTGACGATGTCAGTAGTGCTGCCATCAGCCACGACTTCACCATCAGCCAACACGATCACTCGATCTGCAACTTCGGCGACAAGCTCCACATCGTGGGTTGCCAGAACGACCGCGTGACCGGCATCAGCAAGGTCACGCAGGATTGCTGCGAGGCGGTGCTTTGTCGGGTAGTCCAGGCCGCGGGTTGGCTCATCGAGCAGCAGTAAGGGTGGTCGTGCTGCCAACATGATGGTGAGAGCGAGCAGCAATCGTTGCCCCTCGGATAAATCACGCGGGTGGGTCGTGTCAGTGATCTCAGGTGCGAGCAGTGCGAGAAGAGCCCTGGTAGTTCCCGCCGCACACCCGGCATCACGATCTGCGTGCCGGCATTCCTCTGCCACAGTTATCGCCTCAAGCAGGTCACCTGGTTCTTGGGGAACGAGGCCAACTGTGGCCAATACATTCCTCGAAGGGTGATCTTGGGCTGCGGCTGCATGGAATGTGACCGAGCCAGCTGCGTGGGGGACCAGACCGACGAGTGCATTGAGAAGTGAGGACTTGCCCGCACCGTTTCGACCCATGAGTGCAGTGATCGTGCCCGCATCAACTGTTATCGACACCTCGCGCAGAGCAACTCGTTGGCCGTAACGCACCACGAGGGAGTCGATTTCGGCAACGGGTACTGGTGCGGAGCGCACTGATCGCAGATGCGGCTGCTGACCGATGAGCAGACTTCGCAAGCCAGATGCTGATCGACGAGCATCGCGCACGCTCAGCGGTAAAGGGCTCCAGCCAGCCAATCGGCCCAGATGCACAACCGGTGGTGCCATGGGCGTGCTCAACATCATGACCGCGGGGTCGCCCCATGTGATCGGTGCATTTCCGCCCGGCACCAGGATCACCCGATCGGCATACTGCACCACGCGCTCGAGGCGGTGTTCGGCCATCACGACAGTCACGCCGAGATCATGAACGAGCCTTTGCAATGCAGCGAGTACCTCCTCGGCAGCCCCTGGATCGAGCGCTGATGTGGGCTCATCAAGGACCAGCACTTTGGGGTGTGAGGTGAGTACTGCACCAATTGCGACTCTTTGCCGCTGACCGCCACTCAAGGTTGTGATCGGCCGATCACGCAAATCAGCAATCCCCATGAGATCGAGGATTTCTTCGACTCGACGCCGCATCACAGCAGGAGCCAATCCAAGACATTCCATTCCGTAGGCGAGTTCATCTTCGACCATGTCTGTCACAAAGGAGCTCATAGGATCCTGCGGAACGACGCCCACAAGATCGGCCAGCTCTCTCGGGGGATAGGTGGCAGTGTCGCGCCCATCAATGGTGATGCGCCCTTGCAGAGTGCCACCGGTGAAGTGCGGAACGAGACCGTTGATCGCCCTCAGCAACGTCGTTTTGCCACTACCAGTTTGACCTACCACGAGAGCCAATTCCCCTTCGGGAATCTCAAGAGTCAATCTGCGAATCGTCGGTTCACTTTTTTCCGCATAAGTAAAAGTCACGTCGTCGAAATGGATCATGTGCGCACCTCAACTACTACAGGGGTTGATGAGTGCAATGGTGGGCGTGGAGTGAACCAACCCGGTGTCGCTGCGCACACCAGAGCAATGACGCAAAGCATGGGCAGGGCTGGGATCGCGGGCGGCATCGTGGATGTAACGAGAAGTGCAGGAAACATGTTTCCCACGTAAATGAAAGCCACGACAACCCCTATCGCACTCGCTGCTAGCAGCCACTCTGGCAACCACCAGGGATCAGGCCGATATACCGTGCGGGTCCGCGATTTGCTTGCCCACCACAAGCCTGCTGCTGACCCAAAAAGTCCCAGCAAAATAAAGGCTATTGCGACTATCGCAGGCATACCTGGAGATAACAGTCCATATGAACCGATGACGACGCAGACTAAGCCGATGAGAACCGCAGCCGAGGTGGTTCGACGGCTCATCGTCGACACCGGTGCACGGCGGCCGTACCCACGTGAGTCCATTGCTGCAGCAAGCACCACGGAACTTTCTAGTGCACCGTGTAAAACGGGTACCGCGCTACCGGCGATGGCACGCACTCCGCGGGTGGTGCGACCGCGCAATTTACGGGTATGCCGAGTGCTCACAACATGTTCGACCAGACGCGGCACAAAGCTGACCGCAACCACCACCGCGACCCCTACTTCGTACAGGGCGGCGGGAACGCTCTTGAGTAGTCGGGTTGGCGATGCAAGAGAGTTGGCTGCTCCCACGCACGCGATGATTGTGGCTAGGCGCATTCCGTCGTACAGAGCGCCAAGAAGTGACTCCAGATAGACCGGACCGCCGAGGGTGAGTCCCGCCATGAACGTGGGTAGTTGCACGCTCGGGAGGTCCACTACGAGGACCGTGCCGAAGGAAGCCCCGAGGATGGCCTGGGCTACGACCCGAATCACGATGATGACCGCCCCGAGAGCCAAGAAGAAAGAGAAGGATCGCGCCCAAGGCGCATTCGGACGTCTGCGATACACCACGATGCCGGCAACTGTCACGATCAGAATGAGGAGCAACGGATTTGTAGTGCGGCTGGCCGCCAAAGCCAATGCGAGAGCCCACAACCACCATGCGCCTGGGTGGATCCATCGGGGCAAACTCTGCGAGCCCAGAGCTACAGGGCCGGTAATGGTCATGTTCGGGCCTTCTTGCGAGTGAGAAGTAGTGCAATGCCCATCAAGGCGGCCAACAGAGTGATCGCGAACGCGATCAGGCTGATTGGAAGGCCACCGGACGAATCAGCTTCCGAGCTCACGGAGGTTTCAGCTAGATCAATTGATTCGAGTGCAGGTGATTCGATCACAGGAAGTTCAACCACGGGTGCGCATTCCGATTCTGGGTACCCATCCACACCACATACAAATCCTTGATCGACCCGGAGGTTGGCGATGGTGGACAGGGACTGCGCGGCAGTGCTCCCATCGAGCGCGAGCACGCACTCGATTCGATTCGCTGGTGGGACCTCACCGGCAGGTGCCTGATCAGCTTTTCCGTAATCGATGACGATTGCTAGCCGGTGTTCACCCGCTGCAACGGGCACATCAGCGCACGCATCGGCGAACGCATCAGGTGCTGAAATCGATGGCTGCGCATCCTCGGTGGCAGATGCGGTGGTGATCGCAAAGCGCCACCCGAACACATCACCCTCGTTGGTTCTGGTAGTGGCTGGACCTTCAGTAGCGAAGCGCCAGTCGGACCCTTCGCTCATCCAGAACGTCCAGTAGCGGTAACCGCTCTCAGCGCGCGCGCCCGGGGCAAGGAAGAGTCCCGACACAGTCAGTGCCAAGACAATCACCCCGAATGCGCGCGCTGAGTGCAACATCAGCGAATACTCGCCGACAGCGTGCGCACCAGGTTGAGGCCGCCGTATGACTTCGGATCAATGCCGGTGGCATCGGCAACCAGCATGAGCAGGCCGAGCGCCCCCGGATCGGCAACACCGTTGGGCAGGGCGTACGCGCGCGCATTCGACTGAAGTGCACGCGAGCCTCGAGCCACCGCGGCCTTGCCGGCTTCGAGTGCATTCAGGCCGATGATCGAGCGTGCTGTCGAGCCGTAGTCGGCGCCGGTGCCGAAATCAGAAGTCAGGACACCATTCATTGTGATCGACGTGGCGAGATAGCTGGCAAGCTTCTTCTCCACGCTGCCAGTGCAGCGCGGGTTCCGGGTGAGAGGAACGGCCTGCGCGACCGGGAACCTGCCGACGATGCCGGCAAGGGCTTCAGAAGAAGCAAGCCGATTCGCAACGCCACCAACCTGATAGGGCATGGCCCCACCATCAGGTTGCCCACAAGGAATCTGCACGGTGCTCAGATACGTGACTGCATTTGGGACGCGGGCGCTCCGGTCCTGAGGTTGCACATTGCGCAGCGCCAATATCGCCAGCGATGTTGAGTTGGCGTCTGAGTCTCCGCCGGGGTAGTAGGGCCAACCACCGTCGCCTGATTGCACGCCGTTGAGCCACACAACTGCTCGTCGCGCATTTTCAGTCTTTCCAGCCAGTGCGAGGGCAGCAGCGGCTACTGCCGTCTGATTAGTGTCAGGACCTGAGTAGTTGACCGGATCTGAAGCACTGCAGGGCTTGGTGAGATCTGACCGATAGGCCTGAAAACTGCCATCGGTGCACTGCTGATTGACGAGCCAGGAGATGGCTGCCTTGGGCGGGGTGATGCCGTTGGACAGTTGACCCATAATCGCGAGCGATTGACGGGTGACACCGTTATAGGTCGGGTCAGCCGATCCGTATAGCCCGGTGGTAGCTGACGGTGCTGCTTGCGCGGGGAGTGCCGCCGCAGTGGTAATGGCTATTGCGCTTGCAGTGACGAGCACCAAAGCGCGCTTCAGTGGAGTGCGAAATTGCATGGTTCCTCAATTTTCTGTGAGCAGTTCCGGAACCATTGCTCGCGCACAACTCGACATAGCAAACCCCTCATCGGTAGAAAAGAAACCGAAGAGGGGCAAAGTCGAGTGTGTGACTCGAGCTCCGCTCCCGTTACCTCGACGGATGGAGCCGCTCGTACTCGCCAGGTGCTCCGACTCGCCTGCTCTTGACAGGAATACGGTTGCGGGACAGCGCCGGGATCTCACCGGACTTTCCCTGGAAATCGAATACGTGTGGATTCAGTTGTAGATGCGACCCTAGTCCATTCAGGTCGTTGGATGCAGGCTCATTGGGCCGTAGACCTTGCGCTCTTCTTCGAACAGGGTCACCTGGTCCACCCCGTCGTCAAGAAGTTGTTGGTAGGCCTCACCTATCCAAGATTCGGCGTCGGCCTGTGAAGGGAAGGAACTGGTAACAGCCGAGGGCGGCAATTTTTGAAGTTCAGTGCCGTCTAGATGCAAGTACTGCCAAGTCCAGCCCATTGTTCATCTCCTG
>CAIXFB010000034.1 GCA_903918595.1 uncultured Actinomycetes bacterium | reverse complement strand
CGGCCCACCGGGCTTGCCGCCCACGCCGATCGTCGACTTCTTCCAACCGCCGAACGGCTGGCGTTGGACGATCGCTCCGGTGATGTGACGGTTGACGTAGGCGTTGCCGACGTCGATGCGTTCCCGCCAGACGGCAATCTCCGCAGGATCGAGGGAATGGATGCCACCGGTGAGGCCGTAGTCGGTTGCGTTCGCGATCGTGATTGCATCATCAAGATCTTCGGCACGGATCAGACCGAGCACTGGACCGAAGCACTCGGTCAGGTGGAACCAGCTGCCGGGCTGCACGTCCTTGCGAACTCCCGGGGTCCAGACGTTGTCGCGGATTCGCACTGGCTCGACCAACCATGTCTCGCCTGGCTCCAGAGTCGTCAGGGCGCGCTCCAGTGAACCGCGCGGCGGGACGATGAGCGGACCCATCATCGTCTCGACATCTGGGGCATCGCCGACCATGATGCTTGTGACTGCATCGGCGAGGCGCCGGTGGAAAGAGGGATCGTCGTACACGGACGCCTCGATGATGGCGAGGCTCGCAGCCGAGCACTTCTGGCCCGCATGGCCGAACGCCGACTTGACGAGATCCTTGATCGCCTGGTCCACATCAGCAGCAGCGGTGATGATGAGGGAGTTCTTGCCGCTGGTCTCAGCATGGATGTTGATAGCGGGCTTCCACGACATGAACAGTTCCGCGGTCTCCAGGCTTCCCGTGAGCAGCACCATCTCTGCGCGAGGATGCGTGATCAGGTGGGCGCCCACCTCGTTATCCGGTGTGCACGCGAGCTGAACAAGATGCGGTGGGACACCAGCCTCGTGCAGGTGATCGACGAGTGCTGCGGCCACGGCACGAGATTCCGGCGCGGGCTTCATGATCACGGCGCTGCCTGCCGCGAGTGCATGGACGAGACCGCTCGCGGGGATCGCGTAGGGGAAGTTCCACGGTCCGGCAACGACAACGACGCTATGGGGGGACCACCGCGCACCCCGCAACTCCAAGGCCTCGTGCGCCAGCGTCAGGTGGGCGGCATACCTGGCGAAGTCGACGGCCTCGGACACCTCGGGATCGCCCTCGCGCACGGTCTTGCCTGTGGTGGCCGCCATCAGCGCGATGGTTTCGCCGCGTGCAGACTCCATCACCTCGACTACCTGCGCCAGCACAGTGCGGCGCAGCGCCCACGAGGTCTTCGCCCATTCACGCTGAGCGGACTGGGCTCGTTCGAGGATCGCGTCGACCTCCTCAATCGTTTCGACGGTGACGGGCTCCGCAGGTGTTGCACGCTGCAGGTGTTCGTGGATCCACTCGCGATTGGCACGCACGGTGAAGTCAGTGTCGGCTGAGTTCGCGAATGAACCGTCCACAGGAACGCGAGGCACCTGAAGGGTCCGGTCCTGCGTGCGACGGGTGGACGTCGAGACGGTGAACGACTCGCGCACCGACCGGTGAAACCGCTCCGCCTGGTCGACCCATTCCGGCGAGCCCGGTGTAATGGTGAACAGGGCGCGCAGAAAGTTCTCCGGCGCGGAGTTCTCATCGAGCCGGCGGGACAGGTAGGCGATCGAGGCTTCGCGATCAGCAGCGGATACGACCGGGGAGTACAGGAGCAGTGACCCCGCTGCATCGCGCACCGCACGAGCCTGCGGAGGTGCCATCCCTTCGAGCATCTCGATTTCGATCCGATCATGCGCCGCCAACTCCTCGCGCAGGGTCAGCGCCCATGCCACCTCGAACAGGTTGTGGCTCGCGACTCCAACGCGCACGGCTCCTTGATTGCCGTCCGTCAGCGCCGTGCGAAGCATTCGCTTGTAGGAGGCATCAACGTCGGCCTTGGTTGGGTAGCAAGCAGAAGCCCAGTCGTGCAGTTCTGCTTCGACGATCTCCATCGCCAGGTTCGCACCCTTCACCAACCGGATTTTGATCCCCGCACCACCACGTGCGTGCCGGTCGTTCGCCCATGTGATGAGTCGGTCGAGTGCTGCATGCGAGTCGGGGATGTAGGCCTGCAGGACGATGCCCGCCTCAAGGTCGAAGAACTCCGGCTCGGACAGCACCTGCATGAAGGAGAGTAAGGACAGTTCGAGATCGCGGTACTCCTCCATGTCGAGGTTAATGAAGGTGCGGGGGAACTCGCCAAGAGATTCTTGGGCGCGAGCCTCCCGATACAAATCGCGCAGGCGATCGGTTACCCGGTCGAGAGAGTCTTGCTCGGCGAGGATGTCGAGGTTCGCGCAGATCGCCGAAATCTTGATGGAGATGTAGGTGATGTCTGGGCGGCGGATGCGCTCGAGGACACTGGCGCACCGGGCTTCGGCCTCCTGGTGGGACAAGATCGCTTCGCCGAGCAGGTTGATGTTGAGGTGGAAACCCTCCGTGCTCCGGCGGCTCACGTAGCGGGCGAAGGCGGGATCCTGCGCCGGGAGGATGACCCCCGCGGTGTCGCGATCGACCCGCCAGTCGACGGCGCTGTCGGCCACCCGGGGCACGGCCGGTGCCACGCGTCCGAGCATGGAGAGCCCGAGTCGGTCGATGAAGCCAAGTGAGTCAGGCACCCCGGTGCGGGTCATATCGGCCAGGCGGCGGGCGGCACGGCGGGGATCGCGGATGCGCATCACCTGATCGGTGAGGTTGAGCAGCAGGTCACGCCCCTGTTCGTCGGCGAGCAGCCGAGCCAGGCGCCGCGCGCTGGCTGCCTCCGAGCGGCTGGTGCCGGCGAGGGAGGCTTCGAGCAGAGCTTGGGCGAGACCCTCAGCCTCGGTGGCCCGAAGTTCCGCCGAGGAGAGCTCTGTTGCCCGAAGATCTGACCCGCTCGCACCTGTTGTTGTGTCCATGCTGCCATCACAGCAGTGCCGTCTTGTGCGAGAGTGCACCTGTGCCTGTCGAATTAGTACCAAGAGCGAGTGACCTGGGAGGCCTGTCTGCGGCCCAGGCATTCATCGAGTTGGTCGAGGGCGTCCCGCAGCTAATGGCTGCTGTGAAGTCTCGAGACGGCAGATATGTGTTCGTTAATACGGGATTCAGCGACCGGGTGGGCCTGCCAGCGGCGAGCATCGTTGGGCGCACGGTGGAAGAACTCTTCTCGCCCGAGCTTGCGTCGTCATATTCCCGACAGGACGAATCTGTACTAAGGACGGGCAAGCCGCTGCAGCACCATCTGGAACTGATCGTTCGAGCCGACGGCAGCCTCGGCTGGTACGTCACCTCGAAGTCGGCAGTGCGCAACGAGTCGGGCGAGGTCATGGGGGTCGGAGTCCTGTCCATCGACCTGCAGGCGCAGGTCGATTCCGCACACGCCGGCCTCGCCGCGGTGATCGCGTCGATCCGTGCCGACATTCACCACGGATGGCGGGTGGCGCAGATGGCGCAGATGGTCGGGATCTCGGCCCCGCAGCTGGAGCGGCTGTGCCGCCGCACCCTCGGCATCCCGCCCCAGCAGCTGCTACAGCGCCTGCGCCTGGAGCACGCGGTCCTGCTCATCACCACGACCACGATGAGCCTGGGAGAGATCTCGGCGGAGTGCGGCTTCTACGACCAGAGCTCCTTCACCCGCCAATTCCGCAAGGTCCTGGGTCTTACTCCAGGGGCGTACCGCCGGATGCCCCAAGGCCGCTAACCTGTGGCCGTGCTGCTCTCAGACCGCGATCTCATCGCTGAAATGAATGCCGGGCGCGTCAGCGTCGAACCCTTCGACGAGGCGATGATCCAGCCCTCGAGCATCGACGTGCGTCTCGATCGCTGGTTCCGAGTCTTCGAGAACCACCGCTACCCGCACATCGACCCGAGCATCGAACAGGCAGATCTCACCCGCCTCCTCGAACCAATTGGCGATGAGCCGTTCATCCTGCATCCGGGTGAGTTTGTGCTCGGCTCCACGTATGAAGTTGTCTCACTTCCTGATGACATTGCCGGGCGTCTTGAGGGCAAATCTTCACTCGGTCGTCTTGGACTGCTCACCCACTCCACCGCAGGCTTCATCGATCCGGGCTTCTCTGGGCATGTGACCCTCGAGCTGTCCAACGTTGCGACACTGCCCATCAAACTCTTCCCCGGGATGAAGATTGGGCAGCTCTGTTTGTTCCGCTTGTCCAGTCCGGCCGAACATCCTTACGGTTCTGAGAAGTACGGCTCGCGTTACCAGGGTCAGCGCGGCCCAACGCCGAGCCGTTCCTTCGCGAACTTCCATCGCACACAACTCTGATACCGAGGTTTTCACCTCATGGCGATTCCTCCGGATTCCGAACTCGAGATTTTCGACTACGAGGAGTTCGGGCAAGGGATCCGTTGGCTTGGCCAACAACTCGTTGATGTCAATTGGATTCCTGATTGCGTGCTTGGTGTTGTGCGCGGCGGACTCTTCGTCGCAGCCGGAATTGCATACGCACTCGATCTGAAAGACGTGCGTCATGTGAACGTCGAGTTCTATACAGATCGGGGCGAAACCCTTCCTGAACCCGTGTTGGTGGGGCAAGAGCCTTACCTTGCAGATCTTTCTGGCAAACGAGTGCTCGTTGCAGATGATGTTGCTGACACTGGCGCCACACTGCATTTTGTGCGCAAGCTATTGCCAGCAGATGCTGATGTGCGCGTTGCGGTGTTGTATTCGAAGCCGGCATCAACGTATCCACCTGAACTTGCATGGCGCAGCACAGATAAGTGGATTCGGTTCCCGTGGATTCAGGTGCCGCCGCTGCGGGTTTCTGAGGAAGGCCGCTCCTCAGTGTGAATCAGTAACGCGAAACGTCTGTGTGGGTGAAATCGTTTCCCTTAAACAAGAGCGGTTCTGAACACGCGATGGCTGCGGCATACGAAAGGCAGTCACCGAAGTTCAGTTGGGCTGCATGACCTGAGCCTTTACCGAATCGTAGGTAAGCCTCTCGCGCCAACATGGCTTGCTTTGAATCAAAGGGAATGGCGTCGACTTCAAGCACATGAAGAAATGAGTCGAAAGCACCAGGTTTGCGTGAGTCCAACACGATGCCCGCTTCCGCAATCGACACGGCGCTCATGCGAACGTGATTCTCATTCTCAAGAATCGTGATCAGGTCGTCTGCATCAGATTCACCAAGACACACGGCGACCGCAACGGATGAGTCGACGATCATCGGGGCAGCCCTGTTTCTGGGTCGTAGAGCTCGGCGATCGGATCAGTAGTGGGAGTGACGCCCATTTCACGGGCGGAGTTAACGAGCGCAGTGAGAGTTTGGCGCCGGACTAATCGCCGGCGAGCGTGCTCGGCGAGGGCGTCACGTAGCGCATTTGTGACGGCGTTAGTAAGAGAAGTTCCCTCAATGTCAGCTAGTTCCCTGGCCAACCGGTGAGTTTCAGGATCCTTGATATTGAGCATGTTTAGATTCTACCATTTTCGTAGAATCTGTCTACCATTTCCTCACAGAGGGTCTTGGGCCCCAAGCGCTGGTGAAGTTCGAGCCCCAAATGACGGTGTAACGGATGATTCAGTGCTGCGGCACCTTCATTTGAGGCTCGAACTACTGGGCCTCGAACCCAAGAGGCAGTGGTTGTTTAGCGTTTGGCGGACTCGAGGAGCAGGGTCGCGATATCAACAACCTCAACGCCCAGTGCGGTGCCCTCTTGCTGACGGGCGGTCACTGCGTCGTTGAGCATCACGGAGCAGAACGGGCAGGCAACGGCAACCTTGCTGGCACCTGTTGCGATAGCTTCGTCGGCCCGGTTCTTGTTGACCTGCGTGCCGATCTTCTCCTCCATCCACATGCGTGCACCACCGGCGCCGCAGCAGAAGGACTTATCGCCGTGGCGTGGCATCTCGGTGAGCGTCGCACCGGTGTCGGTGATGAGATCGCGCGGAGGCACATAGATGTCGTTGTGACGACCGAGGTAGCAGGGATCGTGGTAGGTGATCTCAGGCCCGGCGCCTTGCGCATCCACACTCTGCACGGGAGTGAGCCGGCCAGCGTTGACGAGATCGTTGAGCAGTTGGGTGTGATGCACAACCTCGTAGTTGCCACCGTTCTGCGGGTACTCGCGCTTGAGGGTGTTCAGGCAGTGCGGGCACGTGACCACGATCTTGGTCGCCTTGATCCCGTTGAGCATCTCGACGTTCTGCATGGCCTGCATCTGGAACAAGAACTCGTTACCAGCGCGACGAGCAGGGTCACCGGTGCAGGTCTCACCATCGCCAAGCACCATGAACCGGACGCCAGCAATGTTGAGAAGTTCAGCAACGGCCTTGGTAGTTTTCTTTGCGCGGTCTTCGAACGCACCGGCGCAACCGACCCAGAACAGGTAGTCAACATCGGATGGAATGGTCTCTTCACCATTCATCCCGAACACCTCGACCTCGAAATCAACCTCGGTCATCCAGGCGTTGCGGTCAGCAGCGTTCTGACCCCACGGGTTGCCCTTGGTCTCAATGTTCTTGAACAGACCGTTGAGTTCGCTGGGGAAGTCTGAGGCGACCATCACCTGGTTGCGGCGCATGTCGGCGATGTGATCCACGTGCTCGATGTCGACGGGGCACTGGTTGACGCACGCGCCACACATGGTGCAGCTCCACAGCACGTCGTTGGCAATGACGGGAAGCTCGGTGCCCATTGCGCGGTGGCCGTCGAACGTGTAGCCGTCGTCCTCGGCAAGCTCAGTGCCCTCGCGAGAACCAATGAAGGGACGGGTCACTGCGAGTTGTGCTTTCTCCGTTGCCGACTCGAGTGCCTTTTCATCAAGTTCACCCTGCGGGGTGTCAGTTCCACTGGCCGCCATTAAGTAAGGAGCGGCCGCGAACATGTTGTCGCGCAGATCGAGGATCAACAGCTTGGGGCTGAGCGGTTTGCCGGTGTTCCACGCAGGGCACTGCGACTGGCAACGGCCGCACTCGGTGCACGCCATGAAATCGAGGTAGTTCTTCCACGTGAAATCGTCGATATGACCCTTACCGAACCGGGCATCCTCGGGCGGATCCTCGAAGTTGATTGGCTCGCCCTTGTAGTACATCGGGAGCAGCGGTCCGAGCGCGTTGGGCCGGCGCGAGGTGTAGACGTTGATGGGCGAGGTGAAGATATGTAGGTGCTTTGAGTGCAACACGATCAAGAGGAACGCCAGAATCACGGTGACGTGCGCCCAGATGAACACCGTTTCAACCCACAGGTTGGTCTCGAGACCAAGCGGTGCGAGAGCCGAGCCAAACCAGGACGAGGCGAAGGCACCGACCATGTCGTTCTCGTAGATGGTGTCGATGATCGTGTTGACCTTCGCGCCGCGATACATCAGCAGCGTGAACACGACGAGGAAGATCATCGCGAGAACCAGCCAGGCGCCCTTGGTGTGGGATCCGAAGAACCGAGACTCGCGGCCCTTCTTGGCAGGGTTGTTTGCCAGCCGAATGATCGCAAACATCACGATGCCGACGACCACCAAAATGGCGAAGAGGTCTTCCATGAAGCGCACAACCTGCCAGGTGCCAATGATCGGCACATGCCAGTGCTCGATCACGAGTTCACCGAAGGCGGTGATCACCGTGATACCCAGGATGAGGAAGCCCCAGAATGCGAAAACGTGCGCGATGCCCGGGATGGTCCACTTGAGCAGCTTCTTCTGACCGAAGACTTCGGTGGCTTCTGCTTCGATTCGTTTGGGGGCGTCGTTGGTGCGCCCTACAGCTGGCTGGCCGGAGCGAGCAAGGGAGTAGAGGAACCAGCCGCGTTTGGCCGCGAAGGCCAAAAGCACGACGGTGATAACCAGACCAACGATGGCGCGAATGAGCATGTCTGAATCCACTGGCTCAACATACCTACTGATGAATTACTTCGGCACCTTCATGGTCCACACATACTCACCAGCCGCAGCAAGTTCGGGGGCGAGGAATCGGTCCGGTCCACTCCCCGGAACAAGG
>CAIXFB010000033.1 GCA_903918595.1 uncultured Actinomycetes bacterium | reverse complement strand
CCGATAAAGCCACCAGGCAGAGGTAGTCCAGCGTGAAAAGCAACCACCACAATCACTGCCAGAGCGCGCAGGCCCTGAATGTCCCTGCGAGGCGTGTGCTCGCGGAGTTCGAGCGTCTCAGCGCGGCTGGTAGTCACAGTCACTCGTGAAGGGTAGCCCGATTAAATCAGGCTTCGCCGTAGGCTCAGACCCGTGGGAGAGACAAAGCCGTCCGTGTTGTCAGTGGTGCCGACCTATCGGCCCACTGAGTCTGTGACTGCACTCGTCACTGCTTTGGCCGAGCAGACAGCCGTGGTGGTCTCGGATGATGCGAGCCCGTGCACGGCCGATCCGATCATGCGCTCGCTGGAATCTCTGCCATCCGTGACCGTGATGCGGCACCAACACAACGCCGGAATCGCACGCGGACTCAATGATGGTGTGGCGGCAGCACTGATCTCAGGAGCAACCTGGCTTCTGACCGTTGATCAAGACACCGTTCTGCCCATCGGGTATGTGGATGCACTAACAACCGTTGCAACGTCTTTGGTCTCATCTGGTGTTCCACTCGGCGCTATTGGCGCGCAAGTCGTTGCCGACGCAAGCGGATCGATGACCTACCCCACCCGAATCGAAGGTGGCGCGGTTGTGACCGAGGAGATCATTCAGACCGGCTCGCTGTGGTCTGTCGCTGCGCTGGCTGAGTTCGGTGGTTTCGATGAATCACTGGGGATTGACGCGGTGGATGCAGCTGCCTGCCTGCGCCTGCGTGAGCGCGGCATGGTGGTTGCTGTGGCACCGGGGCTTTCGCTCTCACATTCCATCGGTGCTGCGCGCAGCATCTCGATGTTTGGCCGCAGCGTGATGGTGACCGGTCACTCACCGGAGCGGCGCACCACGATGTTGCGCAACCGGCTGCGCCTGTTCCCCGCTGAGTTCAAGCAGTCACCCACTCATGCTTTCCGCACGCTGCGCCGGGTTGGGGTCAACCAAACTTTGGGCCTGTTTGTGGAGAACGGACGCTGGGCCAATGCCAAAGGGACCATCCGGGGCTTGACCCCGGGTGAGGATCGGTAGCCTCAAGCCCGTGAAGGGGATCATTCTCGCCGGTGGTACCGGCTCGCGGCTCTGGCCGATCACCAAAGGTGTGAGCAAGCAACTGCTCCCCGTCTATGACAAGCCGATGATCCATTACCCCCTCGCCACGCTGATGGCAGCTGGTCTGCGCGAGGTTTTAGTCATCACCACCCCTGAAGATTCGGAATCGTTCTCTCGGCTTCTCGGTGATGGAACACCGTGGGGCATGCGCATTGAATACGCGGTGCAGCCCAAGCCGGAAGGTCTTGCTCAAGCTTTTCTCATCGCTGAGGATTTCCTGGCCGGCGATCAGGCCGCCTTGATTCTTGGGGACAACCTCTTCTACGGACCTTCCCTTGGCCGCAAGCTTGCTGAGCTCACGGACGTGACCGGCGGTCATGTATTCGCCTATGAAGTTGCCAACCCCACCGAGTATGGCGTCGTCGAATTCGATGATGAGGGCGTTGCCCTCTCCATTGAAGAGAAGCCGGCTTCACCGAAAAGCAATTTTGCTGTCCCTGGTTTGTATTTCTACGACGCAACCGTCGTGGATGTTGCGAAAGCGATTAAGCCATCAGCGCGCGGTGAATTAGAAATCACTGCCGTGAACGATTACTACCTGCAAGCAGGTGCACTCACCGTGACCGTGCTCGAGCGCGGAACCGCATGGCTCGATACCGGCACATTCAAGTCTCTGCAGGATGCAGGTGAGTTTGTCCGCGTGATGGAAGATCGCACCGGAACCAAGATCGGTTGCGTTGAGGAAATTGCGTGGCGCAACGGATGGATCACTTCTGCACAACTG
>CAIXFB010000032.1 GCA_903918595.1 uncultured Actinomycetes bacterium | reverse complement strand
CTGCCTTGATGACTCTCTCGAGTTGTCCACTAAGGCACTGGAGTACGCATCTGTCGGAACGCCGCCGGTGCTCAACCGCACGCCGATGCACGAGCGGGTGTTCGGCGCGGACTATCCGCTGTTCACCGATGCGACCACGACCGTCACCGACCTGCTGGCCCGCGTGCATACCGATCGAGAACTGCTGCGCCGCACAACCGAAATTGCACTCGCAGCAACTGAGCATTACACGATGACAGCAGCGGTTGCGCGGACTCGGCGCATCCTCGCGCGGGCCTTCCCGTCGGCGTCCGCTGCGGGTGGACAACCGCTGCGGGTGGTGATCGCCGGGCACGATCTGAAGTTCATGCGAGGTATCGCTGACCTGCTTGCAGCGCGAGCCGACCTTGATGTTCGTATCGACGAATGGTCGGCCTTAGCTGTTCACGATGAAGGGCACAGTCGCGCGATGCTGGCTTGGGCAGATGTGGTGATCTGCGAGTGGGTAGGCCCGAATGCCGTCTGGTATTCCACCCGCCTACTGCCACATCAACGTTTGATTATGCGCCTGCATCGTTTCGAACTGAATGCGCCCTGGATCCGTGACCTCCAGCCCTCGGCGGTATCGCGCATTGTGTGCGTCAATGAGCACTACCGGCAGCGCACGGTTGCCGAGACCGCATTCGCTAACGACACGGTCGTGGTCATTCCCAACGCGATTGACCGCGACTGGTTCGACCGCCCCGCGGCCCTTGGCGCTGACCGCGTGCTGGGCATGTTGGGCATCGTGCCCTTCCGTAAGCGGCCGGACCGGGCGCTGTCCATCCTGCGCGCTGTTAACGAGGGGCTGGCGTCAGCGCGCATACCTGGGCCACCGTTCCTGCTGTCGTTGAAGTCGGCGCTGCCGTGGGAGTTGACCTGGATCTGGCGCCGACCCGAGGAGCGCATTGCCTACCGGGCCCTGTTTGACGAGATTGCCCAGGATCCGGCCCTGCGTGGCCGGGTTGTTCTCGAGCAGCACGGGGGTGACGTTCCCGCCTGGTTGCAGCGCACCGGATGGGTCCTGTCGTTGTCTGAGGATGAGAGTTTTCATTTGGCCCCCGCAGAGGGGATGGCGGCTGGTGCGGTACCGGCTATGCTCAACTGGCCGGGAGCAGCAGACGTGTACGACGCTCGCTATGTACACGCGAGCGAGTCGGCGATTGCCCAGCACATCCTTGCTGTAACCGCCGAGGGTTCGTGGGACCGCCGGAGTAATGAGGCCCGCGCGGACTTCCGCAATTCCTACGACCTACCGACGGTCGCAGAACAGTGGGCACGACTAGTGATGGAGAGCCGATGACGTCTCCAGACCTCGAACAACCGGGTCTCGAACAACCGGGTCTCGAACAAGCGGTACTGGTTGGTGGCACGGGCCGTAGCGGAACCACGATCGCCGGTCGAGTCCTGAATAAACATCCGGCGCTCGCGCTCACCACTCCGCGTGAAGTTCGTTTCCTGACGGGTAAAGGGGGGGTCATTGCGACCCTCGGACCGCTACTGCCCGGTGAGAAGCTCGACGATTCCGATCCCGAACAGTTTGCTCGGCGGATGCGAGGGCGGTTCTATCGGTGGCCCAAGCCGTCCGGTGTCGAAGAGGGACTGCATCGCAGCGTCGACGAGGCCATCCTCAATACTGCGGTGACCAACTACCTCGAAGAAGTGTCGGCCGACCCGGTG
>CAIXFB010000031.1 GCA_903918595.1 uncultured Actinomycetes bacterium | reverse complement strand
GGGTGAGCACGACCAGCATCAACGAGATACGGATTGGTTGCACGTTCCTGGCCAATCGTCGTTGCCGGTCCGTGCCCTGGCTTGACAGCGACGTGATCGGGTGTGGATCCAAGAAGGCGATTGAGGGTTCGCGTCATGGCTGCTGGATCTCCGCCGGGTAGATCCGTGCGGCCAATTGATCCGGCAAAGAGAACGTCGCCGCTGAACATCTGATCGAATCCACCGTCGGGTGTCCGCAGGTCGAAGACCACCGACCCCTCCGTATGACCTGGTGCGTGGCGAACACGCCACACGAGCCCGACAAGTTCGAGTTCATCGCCATCGGTGAGCACCTGTACATCTGAAGGTTCGGTCAGCTCAAGCTCGTTCTTCGTCATCGCACGCAATTGTTCACGTGAAGCACTAAAACTTGTGCCTGCTGGATCGGCCAACCGGTAGCGATCATCTGCATGGATGGCAGCAGGAATTCCGAAACGGTCACTGATCGGCGCAACCGACCAAATGTGATCAATGTGACCGTGGGTGAGCAGAACTGCCGCCGGAGCCAGCGAATGCTCCCGAACCACCTCGAGTACCCCATCGATGCTGTCCTGGCCGGGATCCACAATCACGCATGGCTCACCAGGGCCGGCAGCAACCACGTAGCAGTTAGTTGCCCACGAGCCTGCGGGGAAACCGGTGATCAGCACACGAACTCCATACATCCTTCAAGCTTTGGCGGGGACACGTCAGCCTATTCCAAGCACAACGCTTACACTCCCCTCCACCACGTGCCGACAATCGCATCACTCCAGGAGGACTCGAGAATGGCTACGACCAAGCGCGCCAAAGAACTGGCCAGAGCCAAGTATGAGCGCCAGCAGGAGCGTCGGAACGCCGAATCTGAGGCCCGCAAGAAGCGCCAGCGGGTGATCGCACTGGTTGTCGGCGGAGTGATCGTGGTGGCAGGCCTGGCCTGGGCTGGGATTTCCATGAGGGAAGGCGACACTGTCGCCGCCCCCGCCGAGGAGATCTCCACCGAAGAGACCCCTGCCGAAGTCAGCGAATCGGCAGATGCGTCGAGTCCAGCAGAGCCGAGCGCCGTAGTGGCGGCCTGTGACCCGGCCGGCACTCCGAGGCCCGACACGATTTCGTGGCCAACAGCGCCCCCAGTTCCTGACTCATCTCCCACCACATTGACCCTGAACACCAACTGTGGCGACATCGTGATCGCCCTCGAGCCGCAGGCAGCCCCTCAGACCGTGGCCTCCGAGGCCTTTCTTGCCGCTGAGGGTTTTTATGACGCGACAACCTGCCACAGGTTGTCTACGAGCGGCATCTTCGTGCTCCAGTGCGGTGATCCCAAAGGCGATGGCAGCGGTGGGCCAGGCTACTCAGTGCCCGATGAGAATCTGCCCGACGATGGCGAGGTGAATTACCCAGCAGGAACAGTTGCAATGGCGAACGCCGGTCCCGGCACTTCTGGCTCACAGTTCTTTCTCGTCTATGAAGACACGACCTTGCCACCTGGCTACACGATCTGGGGCAACGTGACCTCAGGTCTGGAGCTCATCCAGGAAATTGCCGCTGTTGGTGTCGAGGGGGGCGCAACGGATGGCCGTCCCGCGCAGCCCGTATTTATCGAATCGGCAACGGTCAGCTAGACCCTCGCCCATCTTGATCGACGGGGTGCAACAATCAGCCTCGTTGCTCCATCACGCCGGATGAACCGTTCCTCCATGCGGTTCACCAGATCAGGAAGGCACCCCATGGCTTTGTCAGGTATCCCCACTCCGGGCAGTCTTCGCCCACCCGTCAGTGTTGATACCTCAACAGCCTCGGCGTGCGGGCGGGTAACCGATGATGGTTCGGTTTATTTGCTCGCCCCGGAGGGTGAGATTCTGGTCGGTCAGTACGCCGCGGGGACGCCGGCAGAGGGCCTTGCATTCTTCGCTCGCAAATACCTTGATCTCACGATGGAACTCGATCTCACACTCACCAGACTCACGGAGGAGAAATCCTCTGCTGAACAGGCCGCTGTCGTACTCCAGCGGGTTCGTGAGATGGCAGCTGGTCGGAGTTTTGTTGGTGACGTTACAGCCCTAGAAGCTAAATGCGATTCCCTTGAGACTGCCATCGCAACCGCCCGAGGCCGAGAGCAAGAGCGAAAGGCAGCTGGCCGGCAGGCGGCCCTGGCTACCCGTGAAGCCCTCGTAACCGAAGCTGAGTCACTAACGGACTCCACCACGTGGAAGGCCACCACTGAGCGCTACACACTCATGGTCGAAGAATGGAAGACCATTCCTCGCGCAGATCGTGGGGCAGAGCAGGATCTGTGGAAACGCCTCAGCGCGGCTCGCACACATTTCGATAAGAGGCGTCGTGCGCATTTTGCCGAAGTTGACGTAGCCCGCAAGGAAAGCTTGACCAAGAAACGTGAACTGATCGCGGCTGCTGAGGCACTGAAAGACTCAACAGATTGGTCAGGCACATCACGCAAATTACGCGACTTGATGGGTGAGTGGAAAAAGGCTCCTCGCGGTTCCAAGGCTGATGAAGACAAACTCTGGAAACGTTTCAAAGCAACGCAGGATGTGTTCTATGCAGCTATGAAGGCTGAGGCCGAGACGAAAGACGCCGAGTTGGCATCGAATGTTCCTGCCAAGGAAGCTCTCGTGGCAGAGGCCGAGGCACTTCTACCGATCACAGACATAGGACAAGCAAAATCGCAGCTTCGATCAATCGTCGAGCGTTATGAAAAGGTTGGCGATCTACCCAAAAGTGATCGAGGACGTCTCGAAGGCCGCATGAAGAAGGTCGAAGATGCGATCCGTGCCGCGGACCAGGAGAAGTGGCGCAAATCCAACCCGGAGGTAAAGGCGAGAGCGGAATCCACAGCAAATGCCTTCACCGATGCGATAGCAAGACTCGAAGCCCAGCTGGCTCAGGCTGAAGCTGCCGGGAACGCAGCGAAAGCTGCTGACCTTCGGGCATCAATTGCTTCGACTCAGGCTCTCCTAGGTGCTGCCGAGGGCGCAGCGGCTGAGTTCTCTCGCTAAATCACGCCGAACGAGCTCTGCATTTCGATCACACTCGGTAAGCGTCGAACACGCCTTCCACTCCTCGGACGGTCTTCAACACAGAACCCAGGTGCTTAGGATCGGCCATCTCAAACGTGAAGCGGGAAAGCGCGATCCGATCACGCGTAGTGGCAACAGATGCGCTGAGGATATTCACATGGGTGTCGGACAGTGCGCGAGTCACGTCGGCTAGAAGCCGCGAACGATCGAGCGCCTCAACCTGAATGTTCACGAGGAAAAGACTGGTTGACGTTGGAGCCCAACTCACTTCGACAATTCGGTCAGGTTCAGTTTGCAGTCCTGGAACGTTTACACAATCATTCCGGTGAACCGATACCCCTGACCCACGCGTAACAAATCCAACAATTTCATCGCCAGGGACAGGCGTGCAGCAGCGGGCCAATTTCACCCAGACATCTTCAACGCCCTTCACCTCGACGCCGACATCACCTGAAGTGCGCGCCCTTCTATTGGCTATCCGGGCTAAGGAAACTGCTTCCGCCGCATCATCAGCAGCCTGCTCATCCCCGCCAGCAACGTCGACCAATCGGGTAACGATGGTCCCCGCAGTGATCCGACCATCTCCCACCGCGGCATACAAACCCGTGACATCCGTTTGTCCAAGATCAACTGCAATTGCCGACAAAGCCTGATTCGTCATGAGTCGCTGCAGCGGGAGCCCCTGCTTGCGCATAGCACGAACGATCGAATCCTTTCCGCTTTCAACGGCCTCCTCACGACGCTCCTTTGAGAACCACGCCTTGATCTTGCTCTTTGCTCTGGGAGAAGCTGCGAAATTGAGCCAATCTCGGCTCGGGCCTGCCCCCTCTGCTTTGGATGTGAAAACCTCTACAACGTCACCGTTCTTCAACTTTGATTCAAGCGGCACCAATTTGCCATTGACCCGTGCGCCGACGCATCGATGCCCGATCTCGGTGTGAACGGAGTAGGCAAAATCGACGGGGGTGGAATCCGCGGGCAACGAGACCACGTCGCCCTTGGGCGTGAAAATAAACACTTCCGCTGACCCGAGGTCATATCGAAGTGAATCCATGAAATCTTCGGGATCTTCTGTCTCGCGTTGCCAGTCCATAAGCTGGCGCAGCCACCCATAGTCATCGGGTCCGGTCTTTCCGCCGACCTCGCGCTGCTTGTAACGCCAATGCGCAGCGATGCCGTACTCAGCGGCATTGTGCATATCTGAGGTGCGAATTTGTACCTCAACAGGCTTGCCCTCAGGCCCAATCACCGTGGTGTGCAGTGACTGATACATATTGAACTTCGGCATAGCAATGAAATCCTTGAAGCGACCCGGGATTGGCGACCAGTTCGCATGGATAACACCCAACGCGGCATAACAATCGCGAACGGAATCCACCAGAATACGGATTCCCACAAGGTCGTAAATTTCAGCAAAATCACGGCCGCGAACAATCATCTTTTGGTACACCGAGTAATAGTGCTTGGGCCGGCCACTCACTGTTGCTTTGATCTTGCTTCCGCGCAGATCTGCTTCAAGTTGATCGATGACCGTTCGGAGGTAATGGTCACGCGATGGGGCTCGCTGACTCACCAAATGAACTATCTCTTCGTACATCTTCGGGTACAGAGTGGCGAAGGCGAGGTCTTCGAGTTCCCACTTGACGGCATTCATGCCCATCCGGTGAGCAAGGGGGGCATAAATCTCCAGCGTCTCTCTTGCTTTTTTTTGCTGCTTCTCAACGGGCAGGTAACCCAGAGTGCGCATGTTATGCAAACGATCCACGAGCTTGATGACCAGAACTCGAATATCTCTCGCCATTGCAACGACCATCTTGCGAACTGTCTCTGCAGCAGAGGCATCGCCATACGTAACTTTGTCGAGTTTGGTGACTCCGTCAACCAGATGGGCAACTTCATCGCCGAAATCTTCGCGAAGCGCATCAAGGGAATATCCACAATCCTCAACGGTGTCGTGCAGTAGCGCGGCAGCCAAAGTGGGCGAAGTCATTCCCAACTCGGCCAAAATGGTCGCGACCGCGAGCGGGTGCGTGATGTACGGCTCGCCTGATCGTCTGCTCTGGTCGCGATGGAGGTAAGCGGCCATCTCGTATGCCCGCTCAATCAAGCGCGGATCCGTCTTGGGGTGAAACTTTCGCACTGTCCGAAGAAGCGGCTCAAGCTCGGGATGGGCCGCCTTAGACCCGCCCAGTCGCGACAGCCGAGATCGGAGGCTGCCCGCGTCAGAGCTCGCAGGTGAAGGCGCAGACGCCTCCACCGGTACGACGAGCTCCTTTGCCACTGAGATCTCCCTCATGTCGTGGGATTCCAGTCTACCGCCGAATCTCATGTGGCGCGGAAGCATCCAGCAGCGCGATGACATCCACGCCAGCGGCCTCCAAAACGCCTCTACCCTGCAGGAACGGGATCTCCATGATGACCGCCACCGCCTCGATCTCAGTCTTGGTTCTCAGTACCAGTTCAACGGCGGCTGCGGCCGTTCCGCCGGTAGCAAGAACATCATCGACAATGAGGACGCGCTCGTGCTGGTCCAACGCATCTTGATGCATTTCCAAAGTAGCAACGCCATACTCCAATGAGTACTCCTGAGAGTGCACCGCGCGCGGCAATTTGCCTGGTTTACGCAACGTGACAAATCCAATTCCCAGCCGATATGCAAGGGCCGCCGCATACGGAAAACCTCTGGCCTCGATGCCAACGACCGCATCCAGTGCAGCATTGTCAACCCGTTCAGCGAGGGCATCAATTACCAAGGAAAAAGCAGGCCCATGTTCCAAGACGCCCGAAAGGTCTTTGAAGGACACTCCAGGCGATGGCCAGTCTTCAACACTGGTGATTCGACTCCACAACAAAGCTGCCGATTCACCGCTCACGTAGCCAGTTTGCGCCGTCATGGCAGTGAGGTTAGCGCTGCGATCGAGGCTTGCGTTTGGGTTGAACCCGCGGTGCCGAATCGGTCAGGGTCGTTACTTCAACAGCTATCGCGGTTGACTCATCCGATGGATCCTCACCCGTGCGAGCTCGAGCCGCTTGATTGCGCCGTGCCTTGACCCGACCAGCAAGTGCCTTGATTTCCGGCTGACGATGCTTGAGATGGACGAGTACCGGGGTTGCAACGAATAGCGAGGAGAACGTTCCGACTGTCATTCCAATCAAGAGGACGACGGAAAGATCAAGCAACGTTCCAGCGCCCAAGAGACCAGCACCAACAACAATGATCGCGAGGATAGGAAGAAGCGCAACAACTGAAGTGTTGATCGATCGCACAAAAGTTTGGTTGAGCGCTAAGTTCGCTGCTTCGTCGTAGGTCAGAACTGATTGCCCGGCAATTCCTCGAGTGTTTTCTTTCACCTTGTCGAAGACCACCACGGTGTCGTACAGCGAGTAACCCAGAATGGTGAGCAAGCCAATCACCGTCGCTGGGGTCACCTCGATGCCAACAAGTGCATAGATGCCGACCGTGATGATGAGGTCGTGTGCGAGCGCGACAAGCGCGGCAACAGCCATCCGCCACTCAAAATACAACGAGAGGAAGATGGAGACCAAAATGAGGAAGACGACGAGGCCTTGGAGGGCCTTGCTTGATATCTCCGCTCCCCACGTGGGGCCGACAACCTGAATCTTGATCTCTTCATAGGCGACGCCACATGTGACAGCCAACTCACGAGCAAGTTGCGTGCTCGCATCGACCGAGAGCGGCTCAGTCTGTACACGAACCGTGCCTGCAGCAGACTCAGTAACGATGCTCTGTCCGCCAGTTGCTGACTCTGCAACATCACGCGCTTGGGACACGCTGCAGGTGGCGTTCGGGACAGAGAAATCAGCCCCGCCCTTGAATTCGATGCCAAAGTTCAATCCGCGAATAAGCAATGCGGCAATCGAGATCAACAGAAGCACCGCAGCCACCATGTACCAGGTCTTGCTGCGGCCGATGATGTTCAAGTTCACTTCACCGCGATACAACTTTTGACCCACAGAAGAGAAACGACTCATGAGGTCACCTCCTCACGTCGACGGCGGCGAGACTGACCACTGACGGCACCGATGAGGCTGGCGCCGCCGAGCCGCTCAGGATCAAGCCCAGTGAGTTTCGAGCCGCGCTGCATCCACTTGGTCCGACCGATGAGCACAGTTAATGGATGCGTAAACCAGAACGCAATGATGACATCGATGATTGTGGTGAGGCCGAGAACTACTGCGAATCCTCGAACGCTGCCGACAGAGAGCAAGTACAGAACAACCGCTGCCAAGATCGAGATGAAGTCAGCGGCAAGCAATGTGCGCCTGGCGCGGATCCATCCAGTGTCGCAAGCTTGACGCAGTGAGCGCCCATCCCTGATCTCATCTCGAATACGTTCGAAGTACACGATGAATGAGTCGGCGGTAATACCGATCGCCACAATGGCCCCTGCAACACCTGCGAGCGTGATCGTCAAGCCAATCGTTTTACTCAGCACCACAAAGAGTGTGTAGGACAACCCAGCTGCGATCACCAAAGACAGCGCAGCAACAATTCCCAGCGCACGGTAGTAGAAAAGTAGATACAAGGTCACCAGTGCTAGTCCCAGAAGGCCCGCGATGATTCCTGCTCGAAGTTGGTCACTACCAACCGTGGCCGAAATGCTCGTGACGTCGACCGGCTCAAGCTTCACTGGAAGTGCGCCGTACTTCAGCACATTCGCCAGGTCTCGAGCTTGCTCCGCTGTGAAATTGCCTTCAATTTGAGCTGAGCCACCGATGATGGGTTCATTGAAGCGGGGTGCAGAAACCACTACCCCATCCAGCACAATCGCGAATGCGTTACATGGACTTGCGCCTGCACCACACTCTGGCAGCGCCGATAGTTCAGTTGAGGCGTCGGCGAGCGCTGCTGCTCCATCAGAGTCAAAATCGAGCGATACCACCCAACCGAGTCCATTGGTCGGAAGGACGGCCTCAGCACCAGTGACATTCACGCCCTTGATGAAGGCAGGCTCCAAAAGGTACTTGACCTGGCCGGTCTGCTCGCAGGCGGCAAGCCATAGATCAGGGTTATCTGGTGAACCACCTGCGTAGTTCTCCGGAATAGTGCAATCCAGCGCCGCGGCCTCGGTTTGGAACTCGGGGCTGTTTTCATCCGCTTGAACAGGTAGCTCTGGCGCTGGTAGTGGCGCCGGAGTTGTTCCATCCGGATTGGCTGGGGGTGTCTCTACTCCGGGGTTTGCAAGGGTCCAGACCGGCCGGAAATCCAGAAGTGCCGTTCTCTGGACGAGGTCGACAACGCGGTCCTGGTTGGCCCCAGGAACTGACACCACGATGGCAGAACCACTTCCGGTGCCTTGGGTAGTGACTTCAGCTTCTGCAACTCCGAGACCATCAACCCGAGCACGAATGATCTCCACCGCTTGTGAGAGCTGTTCATCCGTGATCTCAGCGCCCTCAACAACAGGCGTGGGTACCAAAATGACTTGGGTGCCTCCCTGAAGATCGAGACCCAATTTGATACTCGTATCTGTACCCGGCCAAAAGGCCCACACTGACAGCCCAACGATCAGCACCAGCAGCGCAGAAAGCAGGCGCAGCGGCTTGGGCTGAGAGGAAACTGACGGTGGCGCCACGGGACTCCTTGGCAGGTATCGGATTGCGGACGAGGACGAGCAGCGCCCTAGCGTACGCGGGAGCAGCGCCGCCGTTTGCTAGAGGTCTTCTGGTCCCAACTGCTCGTGCTTGATCTCGCCATCCTTGAGCGCTGGCTCAATCACCCGAGCCACCGCGGCGGGGAGCACCTCCATGGCAATTCCCGGGGCAATTTCGATGCTCATGACCTCATCGGTCACCGCCAGAACTGTGCCAAAAATGCCCGCGGTGGTCATCACACGCGCGCCGGGCAAAATCGCCGCGATCATCGCCTGCTGGGCCTTGGCCCGGTTGCGCTGCGGCCTGATCAGAAGAAAGTAAAAGGCAACGACGAGCAAAAGAATTGGGGCGAGGCTAACGATGTCCATCAGTGCTCCGATGCGAATTGGTCGAGATCTGCCCGACGTGGTCTGTGCTTCTAGCTTTCACCTTACTTGTCTATGACCCAAGGTCTAGTTCGTCCTGCCCAGCAACGTTTGCGGGGGGACGAAGACCAACGTGGGCCCAGCCTGCAGGGGTCGCAACCCGCCCCCGAGGAGTGCGAGCCATCAGCCCCAGCCTGACCAAGAATGGCTCAGCAACGGTTTCAATGGTCTCGGGCTCCTCGGCCACGGCGACAGCCAGCGTGGATAAGCCCACTGGTCCACCACCGAATCGGCGGATCAAAACATCAAGTACAGCATTGTCGATCCGATCAAGGCCAAGCGCATCGACTTCATACAGTTCCAAAGCCGACTTTGTTGCTGCAAGATCAACAGAGCCACCTCCATGAACTTGAGCCCAGTCACGCACTCTGCGCAGTAGCCGGTTGGCGATCCGCGGGGTTCCCCTGCATCGCCCAGCTAACTCAACGGCTCCTTCGTTGGTGAGCGGTACATTCATAAGGTCAGCGCTGCGGTGAATGATCACCTGTAAGTCATCTGGATCGTAAAAATCCAAATGCGCCGTGAAACCGAATCGGTCACGCAGCGGGCCGGGCAACAGGCCCGCACGAGTCGTGGCTCCGACCAGGGTGAAGGGCTCAAGGGCCAGCGGTATCGCCGTAGCCCCCGGGCCCTTGCCAACGATGATGTCGACCCTGAAATCCTCCATCGCGAGGTACAGCATTTCCATCGCCGAACGGGCTGTGCGATGGATTTCATCAAGGAAGAGAACCTCACCCGGCTGCAAACTCGAAAGCACCGCTGCCAAATCTCCTGCATGCTGAAGTGCCGGTCCTGAGGTCATTCTCAGCGGAGCGTTCATCTCAGCTGCGATGATCGCCGCGAGAGTGGTTTTGCCCAGACCTGGTGGGCCGCTCAGAAGAACGTGATCGGATGGACCGGAACGACGTCGGGCAGCCTCAAGCACTAAACCCAGCTGGTCGCACACGCGGTCTTGACCAACGAACTCCTTCAGTGTTGCCGGGCGCAGCGCTCCCTCCACCAGAAGGTCATCAGTCTGCAATCGTGCATCGAGGTCACGTTCCGCTGATGCACTCATGAGCGGTCCAACGCGGCCAGAGCTGCTTTGAGCAGCACTCCGATATCTGGGTTATCGGGATCCGTGAGTTCCTGGAGTTGCCCTGCAACAATGGCGATCGCTGCATCTGCCTCGCGCACTGACCAGCCGAGCGAGGTCAAACCAGATGCCACAGATGTTGACCAAGCTGATCCCGCACCTGCAAGCCGACCCGCTGGCGCATCACATGACACCAGAACGCCCTTGAGCTCAAGCACGATTCGCTGGGCGCCCTTCCGGCCGATGCCTGATACCGAAGTCAGTGTTGCCAAATCCTCTGCTTCAATCGCATGTCGAAGCGCATCCGGGGTGAGGGTTGCAAGCACTGCAAGCGCTATCCGCGGACCGATCCCAGTGACTGTTTGCACGCTTTCAAAGACTGAGCGCTCTTCCTCTGTTTCAAAACCAAAGGTGGTCCAAGAATCCTCACGGACCACCAGTGTGGTGTGCAGAAAAACATGGTTACCCACCCGATGACTCATTGCCACCGTCGGCGTACATGTGACACGAAGTCCAATCGGACCCACATCAACAACAAGCCAATCGGGGCCTGCGGCAGCCACGGAACCTCGAACGAAAGAGATCACCTGGCAACCGCCACTGCTGCAGCGATCCTGGCCTGCGCGGGCGCTCGCCAGATGTGGCAGATTGCAATCGCCACGGCGTCAGCAGCATCAGCTGGACTCGGCGCAATTCTCAACCCGAGCAACCGAGTGATCATGGCAGTGACTTGTGCCTTGTCAGCTCGACCATTGCCGGTCACAGCAGCTTTGACTTCTGTGGGGGTATGCAGAGCCACCGGTATCCCTCTCTGACCGGCGATCAGAAGTGCCATCGCCGCAGCCTGCGCAGTTCCCATCGCGCTGCGCACGTTGTGCTGGCTGAACACGCGCTCTATTGCGATGGCTTCTGGCGCAAACTCGTCCACCAAAAGTCGCAGCGCGGCCTCCGTTGTGGTCAGCCTCTGCTCGATCGGCACCTTGGGATCGGTCATGATGACCCCGATGTGAATACCGTTCAACGGCCTACCCGCTGCGCCCTCGACGACAGCTACCCCGCATCGGGTCAATCCGGGATCAATGCCTAACACACGCATGCTGACCCCTTCCCGCTGCGCTCGCGAGGAATCCCCTCACGAAACCGAACATGTGTTCGGATGATGAGGCTAGCCCGACGGGCCGACACCGACTGGTTCCCACACCGTGAACCGGGAGATCAAGCGGGATTTCCTTAGTCGAGTTCAGCCAGGACTTCGTCGGAAATGTCGAAGTTCGCATAGACATTTTGCACGTCGTCGCTCTCTTCGAGAGCCTCAATGAGCCTGAATACCTTGAGGGCACCCTCAGCATCGAGAGAAACGGTCACACTCGGCATGAAGGTGGCTTCAGCAGATTCGTAGTCGATTTCTACCGCCTGGAGGGCCATCCGCACCTGAACAACGTCTCCAGCCTCGGAGACCACCTCAAATGCTTCACCGAGATCGTTGACTTCGTCGGCGCCAACATCGAGCACCGCATCCAGGATGGTGTCTTCGTCGAGTGCGTCAACTTTGGGCACGATCACCACGCCTTTGCGTGAAAACATGTAAGAGACGGACCCTGGGTCGGCCATCGATCCGCCATTTCGGGTCATTGCCACTCGCACTTCCCCGGCGGCCCGATTGCGGTTATCTGTGAGGCACTCGACCAACAGCGCAACACCGTTGGGCCCATAACCCTCATACATGATCGTTTGCCAATCGGCGCCGCCTGCTTCAAGACCCGAGCCACGCTTAACGGCTCGTTCGATATTGTCCAGGGGAACCGAATTCTTTCGGGCCTTTTGGATTGCGTCGAACAACGTGGGGTTACCTGCAACGTCGCCGCCACCTTGCCGAGCAGCGACCTCAATGTTCTTGATGAGTCGCGCGAATAGTTTGCCGCGGCGGGCG
>CAIXFB010000030.1 GCA_903918595.1 uncultured Actinomycetes bacterium | reverse complement strand
TGCTCGAGACATTGACGCAAGCCGGTGGCCACCACTTTGAAACCGGCCCGGTCAAGCGCCTTGGAGACGGCAGCTAATTGGGTCACAACCTCGGAACAGGTGCGCCCCTCTTCAATCATGTTGATCACGCCGTCGAGCTGGCCCCGCGCACGCTTGAGTCGCATCAGGACGTCGTGGCTGACTGTTGGCTCTATTTCCATTTGCCCAGCGTACCTCTTTATACCCTCT
Source organism: uncultured Actinomycetes bacterium (assembly GCA_903918595.1). GTDB lineage: Bacteria > Actinomycetota > Actinomycetes > S36-B12 > S36-B12 > CAIXFB01. The sequence goes on along the minus strand of CAIXFB010000030.1, from coordinate 2,540 downwards.
GGGGTATCCTTGACTCATGGAACATGCCCACGGGAAAGTCGTTCAGGAAGGTCTTGCCCCCTTGGCTCGCGACCTGCGTCATGCCATTCCCGACGTCTATGCCGGATTCAGAGACCTGCATAAGGCTGCCCTCGCTGAAGGGGCTCTGCCCACAAAGTTCAAAGAACTCATTGCTCTCGCGATCGCCGTCACAGAACAGTGCGACGGTTGCATCGCTGCTCATGCCAGTGGTGCCGTCCGCGCAGGCGCCTCCAGAGAAGAGGCAGCAGAGGCCATTGGCGTCACCTTCTTAATGAAGGGTGGGCCCGCCACCGTCTACGGGCCGCGAGCATTCGCTGCATTTTGCGAGTTCGCCGACGCAGCTGAGGCAAAAAACGCATGACCCGACCCGGCCGAATCGCGCTGGTCGGAAGTGGCGAGTACCTCCCGGTCATGCAGAGCGTGGAAGCGTGGCTGCTCGAAGACCAGCCGCCGATCTATGTGCAGTTGGCCACGGCAGCCTCCCGAGAGGGTCAGAAGTCACTCGACTACTGGCATGAACTTGGCGCGGCCGCCGCCGAGCGTCTGGGCGTGCAACAGGTGATCGTTGATATTCGTAACCGGGCCGATGCAGAGGATCCTGCCCACGCGGAGCTCATTGCTGGAGCCGGTCTCATTTATCTCTCCGGCGGAAATCCCTCGCATCTCGCCGACTCATTGCGCGGTACGGCTACTTGGTCGGCAATCTGGAAAGCCTGGCGAAACGGCTCCTCGGTGGCGGGCTGCAGTGCGGGCGCGATGGCCTTGTGCGGATACGTCCCTGATTTTCGGCACCCGAAAAACGGTGGAGTGTCAGGACTCGGCTTACTTCCACACCTGCGGGTGCTCCCGCACTTTGATCGCTACACGCGTTGGATACCCGATATGGCTTTGCGCCCACTAGTCACCGAAGGTGCCCAGGTTGTGGGCATCGACGAAGACACAGCTCTCGTTGCGCAGGCACCTGAAGACGGTGAGTTGAATTGGTCCTTCCGGGTGCGCGGAGCTGCCTCATGCTGGCGCATTGAATCTGACCGCAAGCATCGCATCAACGGCGTCCTCACTACTTCGACCGGCTGAATTCACTATGCGCCAGATGATTCCCGTGGAACGAGTGTTCGCACACCACGAAGCCTCCACACTTCTTTCTCCCGGCATTCGCACGTTTAAAACTCGAAGAAGCCGGATCACCCCCACCCAAGAACGCGCACTCATCTCGTACGCGCACTACGTCATCGAGATGCGCAGCGAACCATTGAGCGCGGAATCTGATTGGCAGATGCCGGGGGCGCCAATCGTCGTCGAAATTGGTTTTGGAACTGGCGCCTCCACTGTTGCTATGGCAGAGCACGATCAGGCAACAGCACTCCTTGCAATCGACGTGCACACCCCCGGCATCGGCGACCTGCTCGACAAAGCAGGGGCTGCTCAACTCACCAATCTGCGAGTCATGGAAGCTGATGCGCTGACAGTTCTTGAGCGCATGGTGTTGCCTGAATCTCTCAGCGGAGTTCGCTCGTACTTTCCTGACCCTTGGCCAAAAGCCAGGCACCACAAGCGTCGACTCGTGCAACCACCCATTGCGCAATTGCTGCATTCAAAGCTGCTGCCCGGGGGCTATTGGCATATCGCGACCGATTGGGATGAGTATGCAGAGTCAATCACATGTGTGATGGCAGAGGAGTCAGGCTGGGTCGGTGGACAGATCAAACGACCAGAAAACCGACCTGTCACCATGTTTGAAGCGCGCGCGCTGCGCGAGGGCCGCACGATCACCGACCTGCTTTATACGAAGGCGTAGTCACCGAATCTGCCCCACGCAACAAAAGCCGCGAGCAAAAGGAGTACGACGGGCATAACGATGTCTTTCGTCTCTTCCCGACGAACATGAATCGCGATCGCGCCGGCCATCACAATCGCGAGTCCAATTGCAGCCCATCCCACCAGGAATGGGGCGATCCCGAAGAGCGGCGGCAAGATCAAGCCAATGGCGCCCAGGACCTCAACAACACCGATGGTTTTCACGCCACGCTCGGAAACATCGTTGACCCAACCCATTCGGGGATTGGCGAGCAGCTTTGCTCGCGGTGCACCGATTTTCATCGCACCCGCTAACAGGAAGACGATGGCGAGTACAGCGGCAGCGATCCACAGGGCGATGTTCATTGCTGAAGGCAAGCACGCGCAGGTACACCAGACGCGCAGGCGCACCGGTGCTGATCAGGAGACTTCTCATCCGTGCAGGTGATCGCCGATCATGATGCACCGCTCAACCCTCCTCTCGGGGATTGAAGGGTCGGGGTGGGGCCCGGGAACCCCCGTCCCGGGTCCACGGACCCCGGTGTTGCGCTCACCTAGGGGTATGGATCACACTTATGAATGGTTCGGAGATGTCAGCACCACAGTTCTGAGATGCCCGCCCAATTGAAGGCTTCGGCCAGAGATGGCGGGCTTCGCACTATCCGGGAGAAATCCCGATGGCGGAATAACGGCAAGGCAGTTTTGAACTCGCGGCGGCGATC
>CAIXFB010000029.1 GCA_903918595.1 uncultured Actinomycetes bacterium | reverse complement strand
GCATCAGTGATGGACGAGGACCTCGGTCCGGTGAAAATGCCGAATATCCTCTTTCGAATGTCTGCGACTCCTGGACGAATCCGGCACACCGGCCGTAGCCACGGCCAAGACACCGAGAAAATTCTTCTCGATCTGGGCTTCACTGATGCCGAAATCAACACCATGCGGAAGACAGGCGCGGTTTAACTAGCAGCCAGAAGTTAGATCGGTGCAGTGACTGCGTCGTATCGGTACAGCCAGTCGTACCTTTCAGCGATCGGATTAGCGCTCATCTCCTTCTCGAGATACGTGCGCGCACCTTCATCGGTCCGTAACTCCTCGCTGTGGAATCTTCCGGTGTTGGCAGTAGCCCCGCGCACCATCTTGCTGGTGCGTTCGATCCGAGCGGCCTCATATTGCCGCAGTGCCGTCGGAACATCGGGTTCACCCTGCAGGCACCGAGTGAGTACAACTGCATCCTCAATTGAATGCACTGCGCCTTGAGCGAGGAATGGCAATGTGGTGTGGCAGGCATCACCGAGGAGTGTGATGCGCCCCTGAGTCCATTCAGGAATTGGCTCTCTGGACACCAACGCCCACTTCAGCAATGCAGGAGCTGCATTAATCATGGTGACGATGTCCTCGTGCCAACCGGCAAAGTCTTCAAGACATTCGCTCTTTTCACCGGGCGCTGTTGACGATTGCACATCCCACGTTTTGCCCTCGATGGTCGCGACAAAGTTCATGATCTCGCCGCCGTGCAGTGGATACGTGACGACGTGCGCGCCGGGGCCAATCCATGTTGTTCCCACGGATTCTTGTAGGTGCGGGGGTAACGTCGACATCGGAATAATTGATCGCCATGCGACCATCCCAGAAAATGTTGGAGTCAGATCTCCCCAGAGTTCGTTGCGAACAACTGAACGCCACCCATCCGCTCCAATGAGAACGTCTCCGGTGATTGTGGATCCGTCTTCAAAATGAATCGTGGCACTGGTTTCATCCTGAGAGCAGCCAGCAATTCTCTTCCCCAGGTGAATAGCTGTTGGATCTTCGGACTCGACTGCTCCAGCAAGAACTGTCAGGAGGTCTGGTCGGTACACCGTTAAATAGGGATAGCCGTACTCCTTGATCACATGCTTACCAAGATCAAACATCGGCCATGCTTGACCGGTGTTCCACACCCGGAATTCCTTGCGGATGGGATCGCATGAGAGTTCTCTCAACTGTTCAAAAACTCCGAGGTATTCAAGTGCCCGGCAACCATTGGGGCTCAACTGGATTCCGGCACCAACTTCGGTCAACTCGGGCGCTTGCTCGCACACCGTTACCTGAAAGCCTGCGCGCAGCAGAGACAACGCTGCAGACATTCCACCAATGCCGCCACCAGCAATCAATACATGCATTGTTCAGACCAACTTCGTGCGAAGTAGGCCGAGTGCGCGCATGACAGGTTCGTCGGTTGCGCGCACCAGGTGCGCATCTTGGGTCACTCGGTGTTGGTAGGTCCGCCACATAGGAATAGCAATGACGTCGCCGAGCTTCCATGTGAATACTTCACCGTCGATCTCAGTTTCACCCTCGCCCTGCACCACAGTAAAAATGGAGTTAGCAGTGGTTTGGCATTGACGGGATATGAAACCTGAAGGCATCGACTGGCGGTAGAGAGCGATGCTCGGCATCGCGGGGTCGCCGAGCTCGACGCTCTTCTCAGCCATGCCATCTTCAGCTATTGGTGCCTGAGCCAATTGCTGAAGACCGTCCGTCCAACGAAAAGCGATGGGGGATTCATCAATGTTGGCAACGTCCTTTTCCAGACCATCTGGGTAACGTTCGAAGAACATGGGCTCGAGAAGGTGTACGAGGGGAACGTCGAGAATGTCTACCCAATAGCAATCCTCCTCACCTGAGTTCCCTGAGTGAGCGTGTGAATGCCAAAGCCAGGAAGGCGTTAAGAGCACATCGCCCGTTCGCATTTCAACTCTTTGACCTTGAACGACGGTGTATGTCCCCTCACCTTCCAAAATGATGCGAAGGGCTGCCGGGGTGTGGCGATGGGCCAAGGCAATCTCACCGGGCCGGATCATTTGGTAAGCGCCAACGAGTGTGCGCACCGTGGCGTAGGTGTTTCCCGGAATTGGATTAGTGAGAGTCACATTGCGACGATCCGCCATCGAGTGATCAATCAATGGGCCTGCTGCGTCGAGCGCTTCGCGAACCTGGGTGTAGTTCCACCGATAAGGAACGAAATTCTTCGTCGGTTCAGCCCAAAGTGCTGGCGCCTTGCGGTGCCATCCAGCCTCAACGTTCAGGCTTTCAAAAAGTTCGTACAGATCCTCAAGGGAGGTTGCTGGGGCCTCGTTGATTGTCATGCTGTTCCTATTTCTCTTTGGCAATATGCAATTGGTAGGGCTCGACGAAGACAGATGTGCTGCCGCGCGTTCCTTGAATCACCGGAAGGCTCATCTCGCCGACATGATCAATACTGATTCGGACGGTGTCACCGTCGTGGACAGGACCGACTCCGGCAGGAGTGCCAGTTGCAATGATGTCTCCCGGGTAGAGAGTCATCACAGCTGAGGCCATTTCCACCATGCCAGGAATGTCAAGGACCAAGTCTCGCGTATTTGCCTCTTGGCGCAGTTCCTCATTGACCCAGAGCCGCATATTCAAATTGGCAGGATCAACCACCTCGTCAGCGGTCACAACCCACGGTCCGATCGGGCAAAACGAGTCATAGGCTTTGCGAAAGACTCGTTCTTCCTTGCCACGCACAACCATGTCGAGTAGGCAGGTATACCCAAAAACATAGTTCTGCCAGTCTTCTCGGGCGACATCGCGGCAGGTGCGGCCGATGATGATGCCTAGTTCAGACTCGTGGTGCACTTCTCTTCCGGGAACATCGGGCAATTCAATGACATCGGAAGGTCCGCACAGGGATGAAGGTGGTTTGAGAAAGAAGCCTTGATGGTTTGCCCGATAAGAAGCGCCCATCTCGTGGCCGTGGTCGTGGTAATTCACCGGGTAAGCAACGATCTTGCTGGGCCACGGGATCGGTGTCCCTAACGTTACGTCCGCCAGCAGCTGTCCTTCTGCCGTTTGGCACCGATCCTCGATCTGGGGGCGAAAACGTTCGAAGTCCTTGATCAGGCGATTTACTCCAACCGGGGGCCACTCTTCGGCGGAGAAATCGACCAGGTCAGAGATATCGATGACCCTGTCTTGTGAAACTACTCCGATCCGGCCACCATCAAAAGTGACGATCTTCATAGCAGCCTCCCCGCCGATCAGATTTCCCTGTGCTGATCACGATAGGGGAGCAAGAATCACTGGGGAGTTCACTTTCCGCTCAATGGGACTATTGCACCGCACTCCCGTCCACTAAGGCCACTATTCATCCTGACAACGAGGGAGGACGGCATGCAATCTGTACGAGAGGCCGCATACCAAGTCCTGCTCTCGCGGGGCGTGCAGCGCATTTACTCGAACCCGGGCTCCACGGAAGTCTCCTTCCTCGCTGATATGCCGGAAGAGATCGACTTTGTCCTAGGTCTTCATGAAGGCTCGGTCGTGGGCATGGCGACCGGAGACGCACTCATTTCAGGCAAGCCCGCGGTTGCACTGCTGCACACGACGGCTGGCTTGGGCAATGCGATCGGGGCGATAGCCACCGCGCGAGCAAACGGGGCACCCCTAGTGATCATCGTCGGCCAACAAGACCGCCGACACATTATTTCCGAACCCTTCTTGACCGGTTACCTTTCCGGCCTAGGCGGTGACTACCCACTCGAGGTTCATGAGCCAGCACGGGCGAAAGACTTGCCGAGCCTGATCGCGCGAGCTTTTATCGATGCGCAGATGGGCCGCGGTCCGGTGTTGGTCATCGCGCCGATGGACGACTGGGACGAGGAGATTGCCGAGGATGCTGACCTTGTCACACCGAACGTTTTTCTGCAGCCGACTCTTCAGGCACACGATGCGCCAGCCCAGATAGTCGATGCCATCGATGGCGCTTCATCACCTGTGATCGTTGTGGGCTCTCGCGTAGTGACCGAAGAAGAGCGCAACCTCATCGAGGAATTGGCCGACGATCTTCAATGCCCGGTCTGGCAGGAATCCCATGCTTCTCGGGCCGGATTCGATCAACGCAACCCCAGGTTTGCCGGGCACCTGCCGGCCCATCGCAGCGTTCTTCGCGAAACACTTTCGTCGCACGATGTGGTGATTGTTATTGGTGGCATTGCGTTTCGGCAGTACCTCTTTGCTGAGGGAGCATTCGTCAATCCGGGCACCTGTGTAATCGTGGTGAATGACTCGGTGGATGAGGTGGCTCGGAGTCAGGCAGATTTCGCCTACTTTGCCCCCATCACGGCTGCCCTCGGCTCTCTGCTGAGCGCTTTGAAGCCGAACAAGGGCAGCACCACTGTCGAAAGAAAGCAACCGGTGGTGTCCGTGAGTTCACGCGCCGATTCATTACATCCGAGTCAAGTTTTTGCAGCCATCGCAAGCCGCGACATACCAAACCTCACGCTGATCGAGGAATCTCCGTCTACGCGCTCCGACCTCATCAACATGGTGCCCGTCCGGGATTCCATAGGGTTCTTCACTCCCGCTATGGGTGGATTGGGTTTTGCACTCCCTGCCGCCACCGGAATGGCCCTTGCTCGGCCAGATCGCACCGTCATTGCAGTTGTGGGTGACGGGGCTTCCCTGTACAACATTCAAGCACTGTGGTCGGCCCAGACATATTCTGCGAACGTTGTGTTCATCATCATGAACAACGGTCGGTATGCCGTGATGGATCGGCTTGCGAGCATGCGAAAGTCGAAACCCGCATGGCCGGCGTTCACCGACATCAGCATCACCGGCCTCGCGCACAGTTTTGGATGCCCGGCTGAACGCATCACGTCACTCGAGCAATTTGAAGCGGCGTTGGATGCGGCAGTTGCTCGGTCGGGGGTGCCAGGACCACCGATTGTCTTGGACGTCGACGTGGATGTCACATGAAAACTCGGAAAATAACCATGGAAAATTGCTCATTGAGGAGAAGTGAACATGTCTCGTGACTGGCTAAGTGAACGACTGTCGGATGACCTGGAGGCCGTGCGAGATGCGGTCTCTGATGTGTGTGAGAAGTTCGACCTCCAATATTGGTTGCGGATCGATGAGACTGATGCATATCCCCAAGAATTTGTCGACGAACTCCAAGCGGGTGGCTGGCTTTCGATGCTCATCCCTGAGGAGTACGGCGGTGGTGGAGCGGAACTTCCAGAGGCCGCAATCATGCTTGAAACGATTAACCGTTGGGGAGGTGTAGGCGGCACGATTCACGCCCAGCTCTACACCATGGGCACCATCTTGCGTTTTGGTAGTGATGAACAGAAGAAGAAGTGGCTTCCCCAAATTGCTGAGGGACTCCGCCTGCAGTCAATGGGGGTTACCGAGCCCGATGCCGGTACCGACACCACCCGCATTCGGACGTTCGCCGAACGCCGTGGCGACACCTACGTCGTCAACGGACAAAAAATGTGGACCTCGCGCGTTGAGCAGTCGGATCTGCTCGTTTTGCTGTGTCGCACACGCAAATATGAAGACGTCGAGAAGAAGACCGACGGCATCAGCGTTCTGCTTGTCGACCTGCGCGAAGCCGTACCGAGCGGCCAAATCAAGGTTGAGCCGATTCGGGTGATGAGTGGTCATCACACCAACCAGCTCACCATCACAAACCTGGAAGTTCCGGTCGAAAATCTCATCGGTGAGGAAGGCAAGGGTTTCCGAGTAATCATGTCCGGCCTGAACGCGGAGAGAATCCTTGCGGCCTCGCAGTACATCGGTTCAGGCCTTTACTTCATCGATCGGTCAGTGCAGTACGCAAAAGAACGAGAAGTATTTGGTCGGCCTATTGGCATGAACCAAGGCATCCAGTTCCCACTCGCAACCGCGTATGCCAACCTGCGGGCCGCCAGCGCAATTCGGTGGCAGGCAGCCCAACTGTTTGCCGAAGGCAACGAAGGCGGGACCGAAGCCAATATCGCGAAACTGTTGTCGTCAAAGGCCCAATACGAGGCAGCAAATGCTGCGATGGACACTTTTGGTGGATATGGCCTAGCGGTGGAATACGGAATTGAATCAAAGTTCCGCCAGTCACGGGGTCCATTGATCGCACCGATCAGTACCAACCTGATCCTCGCAGGAATCGCGCACCGCGAACTTGGCTTGCCGAAGTCCTTCTAGAGATCATGAACAGCACTGATGCATTAGTTGACTTCACTCTTGCAGAGCAGGTCAACGTTGATGGTGATGCTTTGACGTTCACGCTTCTTGACACTCTGGGCGTCGGTTTGGCTGGAAATATCAGCCCGGTGGTGGAGGTGTTGCGCAACTGGAATGAAAGCCATGCGATGCCTGGGTCGGCACGTGTGTGGGGCACCGCACTGCAGTGTGATGCAGCACGTGCCGCCCTGCTGAACGGAACGGCTGCGCACGCCCTCGATTTCGATGACGCCTCACCGTCCATGCCTATGCATGCAAGTGCTGTTGTATGGCCGGCACTTTTGGCGGTGGCCGATGAACGGGGTAGCTCACTGAACGATCTCTACCAAGCGGCAACAATCGGACAGACCGTCTTTCGCGCTATCGCGGAAGCGCTGCCCATGTCATCGCACTACCCACGCGGCTGGCACAGCACCGCAACCATCGGGCGGATCGCGGGCACGCTCGCGGTTGCTCGTTTGGTGGGTTTGTCCTCAGCCAAGACCACTCACGCGATTGGCATTGCGGCCAGCATGGCAGCGGGCAGTATCGCCAACTTTGGAACTATGACAAAGCCGCTGCATGCAGGCCAAGCAGCCCAAGACGCGGTGCTCGCGGTGCAGCTGGCTGAAGCTGGTCTGACTTCGAATGAGAGCCAACTTGATCACTCAAAAGGATTTTTTGCCCTTTTTGGTGACCCAGAGAGAGATCGTTCCGACCTTGTTGCCCGGCTCAAGTTTTGGGAAGAAAACTGGACCAATGACGTCTCTTTCAAGCGTTACCCATCGTGCTACGGCACCCATCGAGCCATCGATGGCATGCTCAAGATTCGTGATCAGATCGGTGCAGGCGATGAAATCACCGGCATCGAGGTCATGGTTCATCTCGTCGGCCTGGAACCGTTGATCGCGCACTTCCCCAAGACCGGGCTCGAAGCGAAATTCAATCTTGCTTACACGGTAGGCCTCGCCGCAATCGAGGGAAGCGTCGTGCTGGCCGATTTTGATGGTGATTGGACCTGTCCAGATGACGTCCGAAAGCTCATGGACGTCACCACCGTCACCACAGCACCGTTCCCCCCGGACAAGCCAGAGATTGATGGCGAACCTTTTTCTCGGGTAATTGTGCATACAGGTTCAGGCAACACTTTTGCCGAGACCGTGGTGTTCACGCGAGGCGATGCGCGTAACCCGATGTCAGACGAGGAACTGCTGGCAAAGATGGTGTCTTGTGGGATGAGTGGGGGCTTCTCCCGTGCGGGAGTCGACGCCCTGGGGCAGGCGGTTCTGTCGCTCTACCCCCACGGGAATATCTCAGATGTCCAACAAGCACTGAAGGATGTGTCGGCGTGAGATCGAATCGACAAGGGATGCCCCAAGTTGAGATCGTAGAAGAGGGCATGCGTGAAGGCATGCAAATCGAGAGTGCTGACATTCCAGTCAGTGACAAAATAAAGCTTCTTGATGAGTTGTCGAAGACCGGCCTTCGACGCATCGTTGTCGGTTCATTTGTCAGCCCACGTTGGGTGCCACAGATGGCACAGATTGAAGAACTCCTCAATGGATTCACCCCTGAAGAATCGGTTGAATACACGGCCCTGGTTCTGAACGAAAAGGGAGCGATCCGCCGCAAAGAGTTTGTCCCACCGTTGTTCGTGGAGCCCGGGATCGTTCGTACAACTGTTCATTTGTGTGACGTTTTCGTCAAGCGGAACACCGCGCGTGGGCAGGCGGATGAAATCGCCGCGTGGGATCGAGTGATCAGTGACGCGGTCAGTCGAGGTGTCACCGATGCCGTTGTTGCCATCAACGCAGCGTGGGGTTCGAACTGGTTGGGCGCATTCTCAACTGATGAGCGGATGAGGTTGATCCGATTGCAGGTCGATGCTTGGGAACAAGCAGGTGTCACTCCCACGCGATTGTGGATCGGTGATCCGATGAGTTGGAACACCCCTCGTGAGGTTGAAGAGACTCTCATCCGAGTCCAGCAGGAGTTACCGCAGTTCACGCACTTCCACCTCCACCTGCATAACGGTCGCGGCATGGCTCCGATATCCGCGTATCAGGCGATTCGCACCCTCAATGAGCACCACACATTGGTGATTGACAGTTCGATCGGGGGAATGGGTGGTTGCCCATATTGCGGCAATGGTCGGGCGACCCGAATGATTCCCACGGAAGACCTTGTCCATCTACTCGAAGCAGAGGGATATGAAACTGGCGTGGATCTTGCGCGCCTGATTGAGGTTGTTCATCTTGCCGAGACCGTGGTGGGACACGAGCTCTACGGGCATGTGAGCAAAGCAGGTCCTCGCCCCACCATGGAAAACCTCTACGCAATGGACATGCCTCTGATTGAGACGGTCGACGAGGCTCAGCATTTCTGGAAAGGGCCGAGTGCATACGCGGATTGTTCGGCGCCCTACAAAGAGCCGATCAGATCGGCAGCCCGAGATGAGATAGACAAACGCCAAGGAGAGGGTTCACATGGCTGAGGAACGAGCGTTCGGTTCGCTTCAAGGTCTCAAGGTGGTGGAAATCAGCACATCAGTGGCAGGGCCATTGGTCGGCACGATCTTGGGCGATCTCGGCGCAGACGTCATCAAAGTTGAGCAGGTAGGGCGCGGCGATGACACCCGCAAATGGACGCCCCCGGACTGGGATGGGAACTCCGTCACCTTCATGAGTTTGAACCGGAACAAGCGAAGCCTCGAGCTCGACTACAAGCATCCAGATGGCAAGCAGATTTTGGCGGATTTGCTTGCCGATGCCGACATCTTTGTTCACAATCTTCGACCCGGAGCTCTGACACGAGCGGGCTTTTCCTGGGAGGACATGTCGGCTCTGAATCCTCGTTTGATCTACTGCGAAATTTCCGGATTCGGACCGGGTGGTCCCAAGTCTTTTGATGCGGCGTACGACCCGCTCATTCAGGCGTATTCAGGAATTGTCAGTTTGATGGCACCCGTTGAGGGCAGTCCTGTTCGTGTTCCTTTATCGATTCTCGATAAGGGAAGTGCCATGTGGGCGGTCATCGGCATCATGGATGCCCTCAGGAGACGGGACCTGACAGGTGCAGGATCACATGTCGAAACCTCGCTCTTACAAACGGCAATGTCGTGGATCAGCGTGCAATTAATCGGCGCCGTAGCCGGGAATGAACGACGAGAAGCGTTGGGATCAGGTCACGACGGAGTGGTTCCCTATGGAGCCTTCCCCGTCCAAGGTGGTCACATCTTCATCTCGGCAGGAAATCAGGCGCTGTGGCTGAAGTTCTTAACAGCAACGGGTGAGACGGATCTGAATTCAGAGCCAGGATTCGGTTCCAACCCAGAACGCGCCGCGAACCGCAGCCTTGTCAACGCAAGGGTTTCCGAGATCACGTCTCGGTATGCTGCAGATGATCTCCTTCGCTTGCTGAAGGAACACAATGTGCCAGCCTCCATGGTGAACCGGGTTGAAGACATGGTCACTGATGAGCAGGTAGCGCAAACGGGCATCATTGAGTCAGTTGAGCACCCAAGCATTGAGGGATTCAAAGTTGTGAATATTCCCGTCACGATCAACGGTGAATATCCTGCACATACGCGACCTGCACCGAGCCTTGGCGCCTCCTCACGTGAGGTTGTGCAACAGATTGGGCGTTCCGCAGATGAGATTGATCGACTCGTGTCCCTAGGAATTATCGGAGTAAGTAGCGAAGAAGGATCAGGAAAATGAGCGCACCGACGTCAGATGACGTACTACTAGTTGAAAATTTTGGAGCCGTGCGGTTGCTGACTCTGAATCGTCCTGACCGACGAAATGCACTCAACAGGGAATTGAATGATGCCCTCGTTGACGCATTGATCGAGGCAGATCATGACCCGTCCGTCTACGTCATTGCAATCACGGGTGCGGGTACCACGTTTTGCTCCGGTGCAGATCTTGAAGATGCTCGTAAACTCGCTGATCAAGGCAAGCCTTTTTATGGTCCGCTGCACAACAACCGGCGGAGTTTGTTTGAAGTCATGATCGACACCAGAAAGCCGACGTTGGCGATAGTGAATGGTCCTGCAGTCGCAGGAGGTTTCGAACTTGTCCTTTCTTGCGATCTTCGCGTTGCTGCGGAGTCAGCGTTCTTCGCAGTTCCCGAGGCACTTCGGGGTAGAGGCGCCCACTATGCATCGGTTGCCCTTCCCACGTTGGTACCAGAGGCGATCGCCATGGAGTGGTTACTGACGGGCCGCCGAGTCTCACTCGCTGAGGCCGAGCGATGGGGGTTGGTGAACCGCACCTTCGCGGTTGAAAACTTCCAGTCGGAAGCTTTGGAATTCGCAACCGAAATTACCAAGTCTGCGCCCTTGTCGCTGCAGCGTTTGAAGTTGACGTTCAGAAAGACTCGGGGGATGTCGCCCCACTCGGCGATCCGCCTAGACATTGGGCCAGATGTGTACCTTTCGGAAGACCAGAAAGAAGGTGCGCGGGCATTCCTCGAAAAGCGCGAGCCGCAATGGAAGGGCGAGTAAGCATTGGCTGTTTACGATCGTCGTGAAGCGTGGTTGCCTCAGGAGAGTCCCTTCCAAGCAATCGCGCAACCGGTAATTTCCCGGCCCCCCAACGTGATCATCATTTTGGCCGACGATCTTGGATCAGCAGACTTAGCTTGTTACGGATCATTGCATAACAAGACACCCAGACTCGATCAGTTGGCTGCACAGGGCGTCCGATTCACGGACGGTTATGCCACTGCACCTACCTGCTCACCAACCAGGATTGCGCTGTACACGGGCAGATACCCGCAGCGGCTCACTGTGGGCATGGAGGAACCACTGGTCACGCGTGATGCTGATCATGGGATTCCGGAAGACCATCCAACCCTGCCTTCACTACTGCGTGACCATGGTTACAGAACGGCGATGTATGGGAAATGGCATTGCGGTTGGCTTCCGTGGTTTAGCCCATTGCGTATTGGATTCGACACTTTCTTCGGTAATTACGGAGGAGCGCTCGATTACTTCAGTCATCTCGTATCAAGTGGCGCTCACGACCTGTACGAAGGTGAAGTTGAAGTTGACCAGATTGGCTACTACACGGAACTCATTTCGAACCGAGCCGTCGAGTTCATTGAAGAAGCAGCAGACGGTCAACCGTTTTATCTTCAGGTCAATTACACAGCACCGCATTGGCCGTGGGAAGGTCCCAATGACCAGGAGTGGAGCCAACATGTGTCCGAAGCTCTGACCCAGCCCGGACAGGGAGCCTTGTTCGACTGGGAGGGCGGGTCACTCGAGAAATATGCCGAGATGGTCGAAGCCCTGGACAGTGGCGTTGGATCAATTCTTGATGCGCTCGACGAGCAAGGACTAGCCGACAACACCATCGTTGTTTTCATGTCGGACAACGGCGGCGAGCGCTTCTCATTCATGTGGCCCTTTGTGGGTGAAAAAGGTGACTTGGAAGAGGGTGGTATCCGGATACCGTTCATCATCCGTTGGCCAGCACACATCGCACCAGGCCAAGTGTCCAACGTGCCCGTGCAAACTATGGATGTCACGGCGACCATTCTTGAGATAGTTGGATCTTCGCCCCGCGAGGACTACCCATTGGATGGGACCTCATTGGCAGCTTGGATCCTCCAAGGGGGAGAGGAACCTCAGCGCGATCTCCTTTGGCGAACCCGGCAGCAGGGGGCCTTGCGTCGCGGAGATTTCAAGATTTTGATCGACAGGAAAGCGAAGCCACTCTGGTTCACTTGGTTTGGGAAAGAAGGTGAACGCGTGCGGCTGATACATGTTGCTGAGGATGGCCGTGAGCGAAAAGACGTTTCTACGCTCTACCCCGATCTGACCGCCTCGATGCTGGAAGCGTGGAAAGAGTTTGATGAGAGTTTGCTCCCCTACGAGAAGACCGAACAACCGG
>CAIXFB010000028.1 GCA_903918595.1 uncultured Actinomycetes bacterium | reverse complement strand
CGAATCGAACTTGCATCACCCCACAGGAACGCAGCGTCCCTGAGTACGTCAAGTGCACCAGGAAGGCAGTTCAGCAGTTCTGCGTCGTTCGGATCAATCCGAGTGGCAATGGCACTGGTGAGTTCGGCCTCGCTGAGAGAGTTTGTGAGTGTCTCCTCGGACGCGACCGAAAGCGCGAAGACCTCGAGCGCGTCGAGGGTTTCCAAACAACGCGAAATCGACGGGCTCGTTGTCGCCCGAGTCGTGAGAACCGTCATGTCTGAGGGAGCTGGTGACAGCAGATCCGGCCGGCGGGCGAATAGCCGCTGCAAGCCGGATGCATCGCGGCGACGAAGATCGTCGGCGAGGCTCTTAGGTGCGGACATCCGCCTAACGTTACGACCTGCGGCGTCGACCGCGAGCGGAGAGCACCAGCCCAATGATCATGATGATGAGTCCCACTCCGATGACCATGGCGGCGAACCAGAGCCAGCCTGGCGGAGTCCACGAAGGAATCGCCAGTGGGACTAGGGCGATAACGCTGAACAGAAGCCCCAGCGCAGTGACTCCAACGCCTATCCGGAGCACCAGGTCAGCCCGACGCCCGCGTTGCGTCATGGGGTGACTGCCTGGATCGGTCATGGTGGCCAGCGTAGGTAGATACCCGGGCTGGGCGCAAAAAATGGGGATGGCGCTAATCTGTTGGGGCACGGGGGGTCTCGTGCCGGGCCTTTTGGTCTGACCTGCGAGCAGTTGTGAGGCGTTTCGTGCCTACCGGGACAGTGAAGTGGTACGACTCCGAAAAGGGCTTCGGATTCATCTCGCCTGAAGAGGGCGACGATGTCTTCGTGCACGTTTCCACGCTGCCCGCTGGAGTAGCGAGTCTGAAGCCGGGCACCAAGGTCGAGTTCGGCGTCGTAGATGGCCGTCGTGGCAAGCAGGTTTTGAACCTGACGATTCTGAGCGCGCCTGCCTCAGTCGTGAAGGGTTCACGCAAAGACGCTGAAGACCTCGCGATCATCATTGAAGATCTGATCAAGCTTCTTGACAACGTTTCTAATCAATTGCGTCGAGGCAAGTACCCAACTGATGCGACGGCGCAAAAAACTGCGGCTGTATTGCACGCGGTCGCAAACGACCTAGATATTTAGACCTCTGTTAGCCCTGCACTAGTTTGAACACCCAGATGCCGCGGGTTTGTTCACCTGCGCCCGCGACGATTTGCAGAGCAAGCCCATCGGCGGGAATGGACTGAAGATCCGGGTAGGCAAACCGGTAATAGGTTGTGGTGACTGGCGAAGTAGTGAGCCGTTGGTTGCCCAGAACCGGATACCAGCCCTGATCAGCGACAACGGGGTCAACGCTGATGCCGATCGTCTGACCAGGAATCACGGGAATCTCAGAAACCGCATCTCCGGTGAGGGCCTGTTCAATGACTTCTTGGGCGCATTCACCTGGGTTAAGGGCTTCGGATTCGAACGCCCAGCACGAGGCTTCACGGTACTGAGAATGCGTGCTAGCGAAGACGGTTGCGCCCGGGGCTGGCTTTGTGCAACCAGCGAGTGCAGCCAGACTGAGCAGCGAAAGAGAGACGAGGGCTAAGCGTGAGCGTGCGCGCATGGCATTGACACTACCCGCCGTGCTGAGTTGCTTCGTCGTGGGCCACAATCCTGATGTGAGCCAAAGCCCAGACCCGAGCTTCAAGACCGATCCAGCGCTCGCGGCTGCCCTTGACCTTGCCCGCGAAGCTGCCCTCATCGAGTCTGGTGGTGAATATGTCGGTGAGCACACCGGCATGGCAATGGAAGATGATCGGCTTGCAACGCACCTGTTCGCGTGCACAAGCCCTGCATACATCGGGTGGCACTGGGCGGTCACGGTCGCTCGGGCTCCACGCTCGAAAACAATCACCGTTTCTGACGTTGTCCTCATGCCGGGCGATGGCGCGCTCATCGCTCCTCCGTGGGTTCCGTGGAGCGAGCGGTTGCTGCCGGGTGATCTTGGGATCGGCGATGTACTGCCCACCGCAGAGAACGATGCTCGGCTTGTGGCACCGCTGGATCTCACCGCCGGATTCACGGCGGAGGACGATCTCGAGTCGGTGGCATCCCAATCCCCACTATCTCCAGGCGAATGGGAGATCGGGCTGGGTCGGGTCCGGGTGCTTTCCGTGATGGGTCGCGATGAGGCCGCTGATCGTTGGCATGAAGGCGACTTTGGGCCTGAAGCGCCCATGGCCATCGCTGCCTCGGAGTCGTGTGGCACCTGCGGTTTCCTACTCACGATCGGTGGCCCCATGGGTCAAGCGTTTGGGGTGTGTGCGAATGCCTTAGCTCCCGCTGATGGCCGAATGGTCTCACTTGCATATGGCTGCGGCGCGCACTCTGAAGCAGTACCTGTCGAGGACTAAAGAGGGTTAGGCCCGTTCGCGCTTTCGTTTCATTCGCCACCGCAAAAACACGAGTCCGAAAATTCCACTGAGTGATCCGATCACGGTGACGGCAAACCACCACACCTGACCCTGCACTGGTTCAACACCTGTCACAACCGTCACATACGCAAGGGATCCCAGCCACGCAATGGTGCCTAGCGCAACGGGCAGGAGCGCATTTTCATCGCTGGCATAGTGACGGGACACGATTAATTCTCCTTATCTCGATACAGATTCTTCTACAGACGCTAACCTTCGGCCCGTTCGGCTACCAGATGAATGGTCCCACCGGTAACTTTTCTCGTCGGAGGCATTGTGTCTACTCCCGTTTCCACCAATCCTGTAAGCGGCTTTGATCGCTGGTTCAGCCTCTCAGCCCGTGGTTCAACGTATAGCCGTGAAATTCGTGGCGGATTCGTCACGTTCTTCACGATGGCCTACATCGTGGTGCTAAATCCACTGATCATCGGCACTGCTAAAGATGTCAACGGCATGTTCATCGGTAATACCGATGACGTCGTGAAGTCCATCACGATGGTCGCGGCGGCCACCGCACTTGTCGCCGGCTTGCTGACCATGCTGATGGGTGCCATCGGTCGTTTCCCGATGGCGGTAGCAGCAGGTCTCGGCCTGAACGGATTCGTTGCGTTCACGCTTGCGCCCCAAATGACCTGGGCTGATGCAATGGGCTTGGTCGTCATCGAGGGCGTGTTGATTCTGTTGCTCGTGCTGACTGGTTTTCGCTCTGCAGTGTTCACCGCGGTCCCCGAGCAACTGAAGTATGCGATCGGTGTGGGCATTGGTTTGTTCATCACCGTTATCGGGTTGGTTGATGCAGGTATCGTGCGTCCAGGCGTTCCGCTCATCTCCTTCGGTTCATTCGGTCAACTTGCCGGATGGCCAATGTTCGTCTTTATTTTCGGCCTACTCCTCACCATCGTGCTCGTTGCACGCAAGACCCGTGGCGCCATTCTGATTGGAATTTTGGCGACGACGGTGCTTGCGGTCATCGTTGAGATCGTTGCCGGTGTCGGTCCTCGAATCGGTGCGGACGGATCGGTCGCGAATGAGTTGGGTTGGAGTTTGAACGTTCCGGCCGTGCCCGAATCAGTGATCAGTAGCCCTGACCTCGGCCTCCTCGGCCAATTCAACCTGTTAGGCAGCTTCGAGGCGATTGGTGTCATCGCTGCGATTCTGGCGATCTTCTCGCTCATGTTGAGCGATTTCTTTGACACGATGGGCACAGCATTTGGGTTGGCTACTGAGGCTGATCTCCTTGAGGAAGACGGAACGATTCCGCACTTCGAATCCATCCTCGTCGTTGATTCACTCTCTGCGATCGCCGGCGGTGTTTCCTCAACTTCGAGCAACACCTCATACATTGAGTCAGCGTCGGGCATCGGCGAGGGGGCTCGTACGGGTATTGCCTCGCTGGTGACGGGTGCATTGTTCTTGATCGCGATGTTCTTCTCACCGCTCGTGACGATTATTCCGCACGAGGCGGCAACACCCGCATTGGTCGTGGTCGGCTTCTTGATGATGACGCAAATCCGCCACATTGATTTCACCGACTACGAAATCGGCATCCCGGCGTTCTTGATCATCGCGATCATGCCGTTCACCTACTCCATCACAAACGGTATCGGCGCGGGCTTTGTTGCCTTCGTTGTTATCAAGCTCTTCCTCGGCAAAGCACGCGAGGTCAATTGGTTGATGTGGGTTGTGTCGATCGCGTTCATGGTCTATTTCCTGATCAACCCGATCGAGCAGGTGCTTGGCCTGAAGTAGGCCTACCCGCATGTGCACTCATGCCCCTCATCTTGCAAAGGGTGATCTTGCATAGGGTGGGGGGCATGAGTGCTCGTACCCGCAGAATTGTGACCTTGGTTGTGTTGGTGTCAATGGTCAGCACGGTATTCGCTGCAGCACTCTGGTCGGTGTGACCCGCACACTCGCTGCTCTCCTCGGCCTGATCTTGTTGATCACGGCCGCTCCATGTGCGCAGGCTGCCACCTCACAGCGAACGCTCTGCACGGTCACCGATCCGCGATTGAGTGAAATCAGCGGCATGGCCACCTCGCGCCGGCACACAGACGTGGTGTGGGTGCACAACGATTCTGGAGATGCCGCGCGGGTATATGGCCTCAGCACAAAAACCTGTGCTGTGGTTGCCGAGCTCAACCTGCGCGGAGTCCAAGCCCGGGATTTCGAAGCAATGGCTGCGGGGGTCGATGCGAAGGGTCGATCAGTCCTATGGCTCGCCGACATTGGTGATAACCGGCAGAACTGGCCAGAAGTTCGGATTCATCAAGTTCGTGAGCCGAAGACGTTAGGCAACCGCACACAGGCGGCTGTGACCTACCGCGTGCGCTACAGCGACGGCTCCCACGATGCAGAAACGATCCTTGCTGACCCACGATCCACGCAACTGTGGCTGGTGACGAAGAAGCTTGCAGCAGGTGCGATGTATCGGCTGCCGAAAGCACTGAAGACATCTGGGGTGAATGTCGCCAGACGTATCCAATCCGAAGGAGGGCTCATCACAGATGGGGCAGTTTCTCCACGAGGCGATCGGTATGTGCTGCGTGACTACTTGGATGCGCGAGTTTTCCGGGGATTACCGCCGGGGAGCTTGCAGTCCACCATCGAGTTGCCATTCCAGGTGCAAGGAGAAGCAATTACGTGGAGCGCAGATGGGAACAGCCTGCTCACGATCAGTGAACGGGATGATCGGTTGTTTGAGATTCGGTTGAGTTCGGATCAGTTGCGCTGAGCACATTGAGTAAGGCGATTGATCCCGCTTTATCGAGAGGATCATTGCCGTTGCCACATTTCGGTGACTGAATGCACGAGGGGCATCCGGTTGCGCATCGGCATGAAGCCACCACGTCTCGAGTTGCCTCGAGCCACTGCTGCGTGTGGTGGTAACCGTGCTCCGCGAATCCAGCACCGCCAGGAAAACCGTCGTAAATGAAGATCGTGGGCATTCCGGTGTCGGGATGCATGCGGGTGGAAACCCCGCCAATGTCCCAGCGATCGCAGGTAGCAAAAAGTGGCAGCATTCCAATGGCAGCGTGCTCCATCGCATGAACCGTGCCAGGGATTGCTTCGGAATCGATATTGAGGGCTGCGAATTCCCCTTCCGGAATTTGCCACCACACCGCGCGCGTATGGAGCGCTCGCTCTGGCAGCGTGAGACCAACTTCGCCAAGGTTGGTGCCGTTGATGTGTCGGCGCTGAAAGGAAACGGTGCGCGAGGTGACCTCAACCATCCCCGTGCACACCCGAATATCACCGTGCATTCGTGACTCGAGTACGTCGATCACGCGGATATCGCTGATATCGCGAGCAAACGTTGTGTATTCAAGATCCTCTTCACTCACGATCGCAACGTCGTTGTCAAGATCAAGTTGATGCACGAGGTAGGTGCGGCCCTGGTGCACATACACCGCGCCCGGATGCACCATTTGGTGAGCCGACGCTGCATCAACCGTTCCCAGGAGCCGCCCCGTACCGCGCTCGGTGATCAGGATCGGGGCTCCGCCAGTTGAGCGCAGATCCGCAAGATCGCTCGCGCGCTCGCGTTTGGTCCAGTACCAGCCGTTGGGCCGCTTGCGGAGCATGCCTGTCTCGGTGAGATCGTCGACGATCTTGAGCGCTGGGAGACCAAACCAATCCTCGATGTCAGCACTGGTCAGAGGGACCTCGGCAGCGGCGGCGCATAGGTGGGCGCTGAGCACATAAGGATTAGCAGGATCAAAGACCGTTGTTTCAACGGGTGCATCAAAAAGTGCATCGGGGTTATGCACTAAGTACGTGTCGAGCGCATCTTCACGCGCGATGAAAATCGCCAGCCCCGGTTCCTCATCGCGACCGCACCGCCCGAATTGCTGCCAGATCGATGCGCGGGTACCGGGCCAACCAGCGGTGATCACTGCATCAAGCCCGCTGATGTCGATACCCAACTCGAGTGCAGATGTGCTTGCGATCCCGAGCACGTCACGTGATCGCAGTCGCGCTTCAAGGTCTCGTCGTTCTTCTGGCAAGTACCCACCCCGGTAAGAAGCGATACGCGCAGCGGCAGCCGGTGCAAGCTGGGCGAGCTGATTGTGTGCGGTGCTGGCTACGAACTCGGCGCCTCGACGGCTGCGTACGAAGATCAGGGTTTGTCGATCTGCCAAAACAAGTTCCGGAAGGAGAAGAGCCGCTTCGGCAACGGCACTGCGTCGTCCATCTTCTGTTTCAGGCGGCTGCCACAAGACAATCGTCCGGCCGGGGGATGCAGATGTGTCTTCAGTGAACGCTACTGCGGGAGCGCCGATCAACCGGGAGGCCACCACCTCGGGTTCACCGATCGTGGCTGATGCGCAGATGACCACCGGGTGGGATTTGTAGTGGGCGGCAACCCTGCGCAGCCGGCGAATCACCGCGCTCATATGAGCACCGAGCACACCTCTATATGTATGGCACTCATCAACCACGATGAATTCCAGATGCCTGAAGAAAGACGCCCAACGTGCATGCCCCGGCAACATCGAGTGATGCAGCATGTCTGGGTTGGTCAGCAGGTAATTGGCGTGCGCTCGGGCCCATGTGCGCTCATCGGTCGGGGTATCGCCGTCGTAGGTGGCAGGTCGCAGCCATGGCAAACCCAGGGATTCCAGTGATCGAAGTTGATCTGCGGCGAGGGCCTTTGTGGGCGAGATGTAGAGGGCGGTAGCCCGACGATTGGATTCGAGTGCCGCCAGGACCGGCAACGTGAAAGCCAGAGACTTACCCGATGCCGTTCCGGT
>CAIXFB010000027.1 GCA_903918595.1 uncultured Actinomycetes bacterium | reverse complement strand
CGTCAAATGCAATCATCTTTGCCATGAGGGTCTGTTCCTCCAGGAACGTCCGTGCGGAAAGTTGTCACTCGCAGGGTGAGAGTGCTAACGAAAAAGTTAGCACTCTCCACCCGAGAGTGCAAATTTGCCGGGGGGAGCCGTTTAGCTCAAGGCGCTGACAGCGGAGGCTTGAGCACGGGCAAATGCTCGTTTGGCCGGCACCGCGTCCGGGCCCTTGGTGGAATCTCGCCAGGCACCGCCCAGGGCCATTCCCACAGTTCCCCACTGGGGAATATTCGGGTAGGCCGTAGCAGCTCCGGTGGCTGCGGCCCCAAATGCGAGCAGCACCCGATCCGTGACGGCGGCCGTGGCAACTGTGTTCGCAGGCAGGGCGGCAACTTTGGACTCGGCGAAGAAGGCCGACTGGGATTTCGCGCTCGATGCGATATTCACCACCAGATCGGTCACGGCCGGAAGCAGCCCGTGCTGCCGGGCGAAGGGCGTCACTGCGAATCCCCAGGACTTCAGCAGCGGTGCCGGGGTTATGCCCTTGACGATTGTGGGCACCGAAGTGATCCGATAGCGGAAATTGACGGTGCGAAGCGCAGGAATATCTTCGGGGCTGGCAAGCCAGAACGGCGCCTGTCCGGAGATGAATGCGGTCTTGGCCTCTTCTGCGGTGAGCGCCGAATTCAGCAGACCGGTTGAGTTCCAGGTGTCGATGAGGTCGGCATTTCCGCGGAACTTCTTGTTATCGATCCCGATCTTGACCGGATCCAGGCTCCCCGCGGGGTTGGTGCCAAAGGCATAACCGCCAAGGCCCGCGAACAGCGGGTAGGTCAGGTACGCGTCGCCATCAATGCCCTGACCGACAGCGAAGGGCGTGGTGACCGTGCCAGCTTCCTTGAGTGCCAAGGCTCGGTTGGACAGTTGCTTGAAGTTCTTGGGTGCAGTTGGAATCAAGTTCGCGTTCGTGATCATCGCGATGTTTTGCCGCTGCATGGGCATCCCGTAATAGGAGAACCCGTACTTGAAACCACCAAGCGCAGGTGGCGCCAAAACTCGTTGTACCGCAGCAGGAATTTCCAATGGTGCGATCAACGTGGCTGCTGCGAGTTCGGCAGTCATCTCGTTCTCAATGAGCACGATGTCTGGAGCAACCTCAGGGTCAATGTTGAGCAACTGATCCGAGAGGGTGTTCATATCAACTGAAACAACCTTGATCTTGCGCTTCTTGTATCCGTCAGCGAACACGGCTTTGGCCGCCGGTCGCATGGTGGCATCGACCCACACAACTATTGGGCGGGGGGCTGCGTTGGCCGCCGGTGCAGACACGAGCAGCCCAGCACCAACGCACAGCGCAGTCGCCGCCCCCGCAAGTGAGACAAGAATTCGCTTCATGTTCAAACCCCCTTCACCTGCACCGTATGTCTGATGATCGGGGAAATCCAGTTCTAACGCGATTCGACGTCAAATCCGAGTCGACGGGCCGAGCGCTGCTTCTGGCGCGATGCGCGCATCCGGCGCAGGCGCTTGACGAGCATCGGATCGAATTCCATGGCCTCGGGGGTGTCGATAAGGGTGTTGATGATTTGGTAGTAGCGCGTTGAACTCATGTCGAAGAGTTCACGAATCGCCTGCTCCTTGGCGCCGGCGTACTTCCACCACTGGCGCTCAAACTCCAAGATGTTTTGGTCTCGCTCACTCAGACCTCCCGCGGCGCGCTCAGCTTGCGTCCGGGCCACATCCATGGTGTCGTCCTCCATCATCTGGTCTGGCTCGAGTGCTTCAAAGACAGGATCTTCGCCTTGGTCAGGCGTCGAGGCCCAATCGTATGACCCAAATGCCATCGGTGTCATTCACCCCCTTCGATCCGTCGCCTGCGCCCTCGGCTTCTAATAATCACCCAAGAGAACGCATAGCCCAAACCATTGGTGGCCCAATGCAGACCCATGGGCGCGATGACGCTTCCCGAGGCGATTCTCATCCCAGCGAAGACCACTCCAGCCAGGGTGGTAGTGACCACACTTGCCAGCACTGCGAGCACATTTCCACGACGACCCTCCCCCACGACCGATCCCAGCGCCGGATTTTGCTCGTGGGTACCCAAGCTCGGAAGTACGTGCCACAAGCCGAAGATCAGGGCCGAGAGCACGATCGCCCAGACCACGCCAAAACGCCGGGCCAGCATGGAGAACAGAACAGCACGGAAGGCGATCTCCTCAAAGAGAACCGTGCCAAAGGGGACTTCGATCAGCGCCTGGAACGCAAGTTTGCCCGCCGTGAGGTCATTCATTCTCTCGTCTCGAAAGGCGGCTCGGGTTTTCTTGATGCTCGCCCCGATGGCGTACACCAGAGTTACCAAGCCGATCGACGCGGCTGCCCAGATCAGGCCGGAAAGCAGGTACTGCCAGCCCAGCCCCATGTCGGTCCAGGAGTTGCCATCGAGGAGTCCGATGGCCAGAAGAATGACGGAACCACCGAATGCCCACAGCAAATAGTGGGATTGCGGAGCTACTCGGTTACTCACGATGTTGAAGATGACAAGTGCGATCAGAACTATGGCTAGCGGCCACCAGGCAAGGCCAGTGACCTGCTCGGGGGCGTAGAAGCCGATCATCTATTGAGTGTACGAACCTT
>CAIXFB010000026.1 GCA_903918595.1 uncultured Actinomycetes bacterium | reverse complement strand
TGACGACGACGGAAATGACTGCTTCCCAGCCCACAGGGACATCTCCGAAATCTGTGCAGGAGAAGGACCACAGCGGCACACCACGGGGCTGAGTACAGATAATCGTGAGGGTTGGTTGCCACACTGCAAAGAGGCGAAGTACTGATCCCTCAGCGATCTTGGCAGACGTAAGGGACTCACCCAACGAATAGACGACCGATCCCCTACCCGACGTAGCCCAACCTGAGAGAACGAGAGCCTTGTCTTGTGGTCGACACGGTGCAGCGCTCGCGAGGGTCGTCGTCGTAACCGTTGCACTCACTCGGCCAGGTCCGGGTGCAACGTTGACACCACTCGAGTTCAGGCACTGCCCCACCTCACCGATGTTGGAGTCGTACGCGATTTCAGCACCGATGGGTGACCAGACCGCGTACATAGTGAACGACTCATCACCAATGGGCACGCTCTCTCCGGGTGCCCACACGGTCAACCTACTGTCGGCGGACCGAGCCCAGCCAGCGACTCGGTACTGGGCTCGCGTGCAGGTTGCGCCAATCGGCGTTGTGATTGTGCCGTTCTGATTGTTGTATTTGGTGAACTGCAGGGTTCCGGTGCATGTGCCACCGTTGGGATCAAGAGTTGCGGTCGGGTAGACAAGGGCCGGATTGGTGCTACCCAAATCATTCGAGCCACCAGCCGAAACCGTAATAGTTCCAATGGTTGAATACGTTCCTCCAGTATTCAAAGTCCGCCGTACCGTCAACAATCCGGTCCCCGAAACAGTAAAAACACCCGTTGACGTGCCTCCCGAATCCTCGACGATGCATTGACCATCAGCAATGCAATTCCGACTTGAGGACGAAGTAACACTCCCAGAGGCGTTGACCAGAGAAACCCAAGCTCTCGAACTGATCATCGTGTTTAACAAAGTGAATGTGTCTCCAACGGAACCATTCAGTGTTGAAGGCGAAACTGTGTAGTTCATCGGACTTGGGTTGTAACTCACCGTCACAGTCCCAAGATCAGCCGCACTCGCCGGTGCAGCACCAACCAACACGCTCAACGCAAGCGCTGCGGCGGACAGAACAGCGATCATCACGCGGCTAATGAACATATGATGACCTTAGGGGTGCTTGTCCCTCAGATCAGGACACATCATGTGGAATCCTCCACCAAGGTATGTGTTCGCCGAAAAATGCGCTGCTGCGCCATTTTCCGTCTTTGAGTCGCCCTTTCCCCTACGAATGTGCTTGTTTCCCCACCAACTAAAGTCCCGTTCGTGCTGACTCGCCTTCGAAACCCGTGGGTAGTGGTCGGCGTCACCTTCCTGGTGCTGCTTGCTTCGGCAGCTTTCCGCTCGTCCATGGGGGTGCTGGTTCTCCCGTTCGAGGAGGAGTTCGAGTGGACTAAATCAGCGATCTCGTTGGCCGTTTCGGTCAACCTCGTGCTCTATGGCGTGACAGCTCCGTTCGCAGCAGCCCTGATGGAGCGTTTCGGCATCCGTCAAGTAGCCGTTACCGCACTCGCACTCATCTCAATCGGCACAGGACTCACGCTGTTTATGACCGCGTCATGGCAGTTAGTGATCCTGTGGGGCGTGTTTGTTGGCCTTGGTGTTGGTTCCACGGCTCTGGTCTTCGGCGCACTGGTCGCGAACCGTTGGTTTGTTACCCGACGCGGTCTGGTGATGGGTTTGCTCGGCGCGGCATGGGCAACCGGCCAGCTGGTGTTTCTGCCCGTCATCACTTTGACAATCGAATCCTTCGGATGGCGTTACGCGTCGCTCTTCATTGCCGTGATGAGCGCCCTCCTCATTCCATTGGTGTGGTTGGTGATTCACGATCGACCAGCTGATGTGGGCATGCGGCCCTACGGTGCTGAAGGTGCGATCACCGAAGAGGAATCTGTTGAGAACACCACGCATAGCGGATGGAGTGCTGCACGCAGCGCCATTGATGGGTTGCTGCTCGCTATGCGAACGCGCCCGTTCTGGCTGCTAGCCGGTACCTTCTTTGTCTGCGGCTGGACGTCAAACGGAATCATCAGCACCCACTTTGTTCCCGCGGCCCACGACCATGGCATGGCAGCGACCGCGGCTGCAGGTTTGCTCGCAGTAGTCGGGATCTTTGATCTGATCGGAACCATCGGTTCGGGTTGGTTGACCGATCGTTTCGACCCCAGAATTCTGTTGGCCGCGTATTACGGCCTGCGCTCGATCGCCTTACTTGGCTTGCCGCTACTACTCGGCCCCAACATCGATCCGCCACTGCTCGTGATCATGATCTTGTTCGGTCTGGATTGGGTGGCTACCGTTCCTCCTACGGCGATTTTGTGCACTCGAATCTACGGCCGAGAAAAAGGCCCCATCATTTTCGGTTGGGTATTCGCCGCACACATGATCGGCGCTGCGGCTGCGGCAATCGTGTCCGGCGTGATCAGAGACACCGCAGGTGATTACGCAACCGCATGGTTCCTCGCCGGCGCCCTGGCAATTCTTGCCGCTTTCGCAGCGCTACTTCTGCCAAAAACCAGAAGTGCTCAGGTGCTCGTAGCTCATTGATTCCATGTGTTACGCGACCTTCGCCTTGAGGTCGCGGGCAAATGCATTCACGAACGGCATGCCGCCAGCTTTGAGTAATGCATCGGTGATGATTTCGACAATGTCATTCGGATGCATCGTGCGCACGTCGATCGGCAGGGCAGGGGTGATGTGAACTTTCACCCGCATTCGCAAGCGCTTCACACCCAGGTACGTCGTTGTAATCGCATGGACGGGACCATCTGGGCTGGTTTGAAAAACAGGAATGAGGATGCGGCGGTGGAGTTTGTGAAGTGACTTCTTATCCGGAGACCTGGTGCCTTCGGGGTAGAGCCCGAGTTTGTTGCCGTCGGCAAGAGTGCTCGCCGCCATCTCGAGCGCCCAACGGGTTGAGGCCTCATCACCACGGCGAAGAGGGATCTGACCCATCCACCGGAAAAACACTGCTCCCTTGCCTTCGAAGACTTCAACTTTGGCAAAGGCGGTGACCCGCCACCAGCGCTTGATCACGCCGGCAACGGGATCCATCGCAGAAACGTGATTTCCCACCAAGATTGCCGGCCCATGGGCCACGTTTGAGGCACCGGTGATCTTGACCGACCATCTGATGCGCAGAAGGCGCATAAAGAACATGGTCGCCCAATAGGTGCGCGCTCGACCC
>CAIXFB010000025.1 GCA_903918595.1 uncultured Actinomycetes bacterium | reverse complement strand
GCTGCTCGCGCTGGGGTGCTCTTTGATTCGATGGGAACAGCGGAAGCACTGTTGCGGTTTGTGCCTGGACCGATGGATCCAGATGACATCGAGAAACTGGTTGACCAAGACGTAGCGGTGATGTGGAGTGTGGTTCCCGGACTGGTCTGTGTTCTGGATGGTTTTCTCACCGGGCTCTCGTTACAGCGTCTGCTCGGCGCATTGGGCCGCACCGATTTGCCCTCTCGTAAGGAGTTAGCTGCTCAGGCGCTTTCAGTTCCTCGAGGTGCGATTTCGATCAACGCGATTGCACTCACCGGTTTGAGTATTAGCGGGATCGACGATGAAGCAACACCTGGTGCCATCTGGCGGGCGGCTGTTGAAGACCTCACCGATATCAGCGCTCGTGCGATCGCTTTTGTTGAGAGTTTGGTTGGACCACGAACCGGCACGGTGATTGCAGGGGGCTGGATTCATGATGCGATGATTCGCGATGCGCGGATTCGCCAACTTGGAGATTTCAAAGTCAGTGAAGTCGCTGAAGCAGGTGCGATGGGTGCGGCTTACTTGGGTGCCATCGCCGCTGGGTTAGTCGAACGCCCAGGAGTTGATGTTGCACCGCAGTGGCCCGGCGCATGAGTATCGATGTACACCGATCCGCGGTGTATCGCGCGGAGGATCAATGGTCGACCCTGCTTGATCGCGGCGGTCGACTTGATTTTTTCGGCACGGTCCTCGACATACCGATGCAGTTGCGATTTGGAGATCTCGCTGCGATGCAGACGTACGTCGATGCACTAGTACCCGATCCGCCACGTGTGCGAGTTCGGAGGGGTCAAACCCGGGCGCACTACGAGCCAGAGGAATGCGTGATTGCGATTCCGATGGAGTCGACCTGGGCTGCTCGTGAGTCGGTGCTTCTTCACGAAGCGGCACATCACTTAGCCCATATTCACAACAACCATATGCAGCACGGTGCGCCATTTACCGGTCACATGCTCCAACTCGTCGAAGCTCAGCTGGGTGAGCCGGCTGCGCTAGTGCTTCGAGCTGGCTACCACGAATCGGGTGCATTGGTTCCAGTCTCATGAGCTCGAGTCTCGAGCGAATCGCTGCGCTTCTTGCTAAAGCGGAAAGCACCGAGCATCCAGAAGAGGCCGATGCTTACTTGATGAAAGCGCAATCTCTTGCAACGCTTGCAAGCATTGACTTGGCTACTGCTCGTGGCGTTCGCGAAAAGCGTGAGCGGGTGCAATCCCCTGAATCTCGCACCGTCACGATCGGTGAAAAAGGAAAGCGCGCTAATACGCACTTGATTTCACTCTTTGTGGTGGTTGCGCACGCGAATTCCGCTCACGTAGATGTTGCCAGCAACTCCACGTTTGTCATTAGCTACGGCGTTCCTAGTGATCTTGACGTGGTGGAGACGATGTATGCATCGCTCGCAGTGCAGATGACAGCTTCGAGTCAGCGCTATGTGAATTCTGGAATCTGGCGTGGAGAGACTTACACCGCAAGAGTGCGAACCACTCGAGGATTTGGTCGGGCCAAAAAGGAATTTACTGCCCAAACAGCCCGTGCTTCCTTCTACCGGGCATACATCACGAGGATTGAGGAACGCCTCACTGAAGCTCGGGTAGCGGGCATCAAGGAATCGGATTCGCGTGACTCTGGTATCGGTGAAAAAGCGGGTGCGCTCGTCCTCGCCCGCAAGGAAGATGCTGTGAAAGTTTTTCACCGGCAGGCTTCCCAAGCGAGGGGGAGTTGGGGTGGCTACAGCGGAGCTGCTTCGCGTGCAGCCGGCACGGCGGCAACTGAAGGAAGGCGTGCTGCCTCATCTGCACGATTCGGTGAGTCACCTGCTCTGCCTGGATCGCCTCGTCAGGTGGGCTCGTCACCGAAATAGGTTCGCGAGTAACATCTGGCAACGTGTCCTCTGAACCTGCAGTTCGCGCCGAAGGGCTAGTCAAGACCTTTGGTGATGTTCGCGCCCTTGACGGGGTGGATCTCACCGTTGAAGTAGGTCAAGTCGTCGCCTTATTGGGCCCTAACGGTGCTGGAAAAACCACCATCGTGCGCATTTTGGCCACACTTCTCAAAGCAACCGAGGGCACGGCAACGGTGGCTGGATTTGATGTCCGCACCCAGGCCAATTCGGTGCGTAGATCGATTGGCCTCACGGGCCAATACGCGGCGGTCGACGAATACTTGACGGGCCGCGAGAACCTGCGGATGTTCGGAGATCTCTACCACCTCACACCGGCGTATGTGAAGGAGCGCTCAGCGGAGTTGCTCGAAGGATTTGAATTGACCCATGCCGCAGATCGACCGGTTCGCACCTATTCAGGTGGCATGCGCCGTCGATTAGATCTTGCTTCAAGTTTGATCGCAAAGCCATCGATACTTTTCCTTGATGAACCAACCACGGGCCTTGACCCGCGTTCGAGACTCGGACTGTGGGAAGTGATGAAGGAACTCGTACGCGAGGGGACAACGGTGCTGCTCACCACCCAGTACCTCGAAGAGGCTGACCAACTCGCCAATGACGTGGTGGTCATCGATCACGGTCGAGTTATCGCTCATGGCACCTCTGAGCAGCTCAAAGACCAGATCGGCGGAGACCGTCTAGAGATCGTGGTGGCCGATCCAGCGCAGATCGATGAGGCAAAGAAGGCCCTCTCCACTGTCTTTTCTGGTGATGCGCTCGTCGAAGACAACAAGATTTCAGCACCTGTCACCGGTGGGTCCACTGTGCTGGTCGATGCGGTGCGAGCACTCGATGCCCACGGAATCCCGGTCGCCGATATTGCGTTGCGCCGTCCCACTCTTGATGATGTGTTTTTGAGCCTCACCGGCCATGCGGCTGAAGAAGAGAAGGCAGATCCCAACGCGCCCGTGTCCGGTCGACGACGAGGAGGCCGGCGATGAGTGCACCCGTGCAAATGTCCAGGCCGATCTGGGGTTGGACGGTTCACGACGGTTTGGTCGTTGCCCGACGCAACATCATTCAATCGTTCCGGATTCCTGAAGCGCTCTTCTTCTCACTCGTGCAGCCGGTCATATTTGTGTTGCTGTTCGCCTATGTGTTCGGCGGCGCAATCCCGATCCCTGGTGCAGAAGGCGGAGCGGCACCTGACGCCAATGCATATCGCAACTATTTGATGCCGGGCATCTTTGGTCAGACGGTGGCCTTCGCTGCAGCTGCGAGCACCGTTGGACTTGCAGAAGATATGCAAAAGGGTCTTATCGATCGCTTCCGGGCACTGCCAATGTCGCCACCTGCAGTGCTCTTGGGCCGCACTTTGGCTGATGCACTCCGTCAGATCCTTGTCCTCACGGTGTTGAGCATCACCGGATACATCGTGGGCTGGCGCATCAGCGATGGCATCCCGAATGCAATTCTCGCGTACTTACTGCTCCTACTTTTTGCCTACACGGTTGCTTGGATTGGCGCCTGGATCGGTCTATCGGTTCCCAACACGGAAACGGCAAATACTGCCGGCCTTATTTGGTTGTTCCCATTGACGTTCCTATCAAACGCTTTTGTGCCGATTACTGCATTGCCGTCGTGGCTGCAGGCCTTTGCCGCGTTCAACCCGATTTCGAGTTTGGTGCTCGCCACCCGCGAGTTGTTCGGTAACCCGACGGGCATCCAGCCGGACTATTGGCCGCTGCAAAACCCGATTCTCTACACGATTCTTTCGTGCATGGTGCTGATCGCTATCTTTGCGCCGCTCGCGGTGCGCAAGTACCGCAGCTCTGCTGGCAAGTGAGGATCAGGCGCCGTATTTCTCGACTTTAAGAATCTGCACAGTCATGTCAGTGCCGTTGACCAACTTGTAGGTTGCCTCGTCACCGACTTTCTTTCCGAGCACTGCGGCACCGAGCGGCGACGTTGGGGAGTAGACCTCAACGGATGCATGGGCTGCTTCTTCGCGGGAGCCGAGCAGGAAACGCTCCTCTTCATCAAATGACGGGAAGCGCACGGTCACCACTTTGCCGTGTGACACCTCATCCGTCGCTGCGTCGGGGGCCCCGATCTGCGCTGACTCCAAGATTTGACGAAGTTGGCGAATGCGGGCCTCGTTTTTGCCCTGCTCCTCTTTCGCGGCGTGGTACCCGCCGTTTTCCTTGAGGTCTCCCTCTTCGCGCGCGGACTCAATGCGCTTGGTGATCTCATGGCGCCGCGGACCCTCGCGATCAGTCTGCTCCGCTTGGAGTCGATCAAACGCTTCTTGCGTGAGCCACGTCACTTCGGTCATAACAATGAAGGGTAAGCCCTTCCTACAAAGTGCGTGTTACCCGGACGGCGAGTGGGGCTGAAGTGGGGGTGCCACCCCAGGCGGGAACTGCGGTCCGGGCACCCGTGGTCGTTCCCCGGCAGAGCAACCCAACAATTCGGCAGTGAACGCTGGTGCAAGGGTCCGCAGTCGGTACGTCATGGAGACGTACTCTTGGCCGCCGGGAATTATGACCTCCGCATAACCCAAGTCAACTCGGCGTTCATCCTGTGCGCGAATGATGCACAGGACATCGGCATCGGTCTCATTCCGAACCTCGAAGATCACGTCGACCCGGTCTGGAGCCTTTGTTTCCCATGCGAGGAGCCGGTATTGGACCCCTTGGCTTCCCATACCGACAGTGATCCAGACCAGAACAATGACGAATCCCACCACAACGAGTGCCCCGAAAAAAAGTGCAGCTTTGGGCTTTCGATCCATGCCGTAGCGAGCCTGCATCTCTGGGCTGAGTTGGTCCCTGCGGTACGGACTGGGCATAGATGGGAGACTAGCTGGCGTGACGAAGACTCTGCGATTGCTAGCGGTCCACGCCCATCCTGACGATGAATCGAGTAAGGGCGCGGCGGCCACGGCCAAGTATGTGGCCGAGGGCGTTGAGGTCATGGTTGTGAGTTGCACGGGTGGGGAGCGCGGCGATGTGTTGAACCCTGCTGCTCAGGCGGCGGTGGACGATCACGGTTTGGCCGAGGTGCGTCGACGCGAAATGGCGACCGCCGCCGAGATTTTGGGCGTGCAACATGTGTGGCTTGGGTTTGAGGATTCGGGCTACCCGGAAGGTGACCCCAAACCGCCTCTTCCTGCCGGCTGCTTTGCCGACCTTCCACTGACGGAAGTCACTCCGGCCCTCGTGCGGGTCATCAGAGAATTTCGTCCTCAGGTGGTCACGACATATGACGAGAACGGTGGCTACCCGCACCCTGATCACATTCGCACCCACGAAATCACGATGGCCGCGGTCAGTGCTGCCGCTGATCCCGAATACTTCTCTGGGAATCTGGAAGTTGATGAACTTCCCGTTTTCCAGGTAGCGAAGGTGTATTACAACCACCAATTTTCTAAGCGCAGAATCGAAGTGATGCACAACGCGCTCATCGATGCGGGCTTGGAATCTCCTTACGGCGACTGGTTGACGAGGTGGGATGACCGGGCCGACAACGAGTCACGAATTACCACGCGCGTGCCGTGTGCTGACTACTTTGAAGTCAGGGAGGCGGCCTTGACCGCGCATACAACCCAGGTGGATCCCGATGGTTTGTGGTTCGCGATGCCGCTGGAAATGCAGAAGACCACATGGCCCACCGAGGATTTTGAATTGGCCTTCACTACCGTGAAGAGCAGCACCCCCGAAGACGATCTGTTTGCCGGGCTTCGAGACTAGGTCAAGGAGACGGCCATGGAAGATGAACGCAACCTCTCGCAGTTGATCGACGGAGCTGGGCCGATCACTGGTTTGATCGTGCTGCTACTCGCCGGTGCCATGATCTTGTTGTGGCTTTCGATGAATCGGCAACTGAAGAAGGTCGATACAAACCTTCCGGCGGGGGCTGAGGACGATCGACTAGCGGCCGATGCCCGATACACGCAGGAAGCTGAGGAAAAAGGGGCGGAGGAGCAAGGGGCAGATGAGGAGCGTGGCGCTTAAGCGCACAGCCCGTCGGGCACTTTCTCCGCGCTGGCTCGTTGCGCTGGGGCTCTTGGTTGCATTCATCGTTGCTTGCATTTTTCTCGGGCTATGGCAGTGGGATCGGACCTCGAACATTCTCAATGCGGAGCGTGCTGCCAATGCACAGCCAGCGCCCGTTAACGAGGTCGTGTCAGGCATCGAACTAGATGATGCCTCGATTGGTCGGCCGGTGACCGCCACCGGCACCTATCGCAATGAATCGACAATTTCTGGCCGGCTGCTCGGTGACGAAACCGGTGTATGGGTCGTGAGCGAGTTAGTGATGAGCAGCGGAGACGCCATCGCGGTGGTCCGTGGCTGGAGTCCTAACACGCAAGAGATCACCACTGTGACTGATCAGGTGCAGATCGCAGGGATTGTGCACCCGGACGAGTATTTCTATGCCGACGCAGCAATCGATGAAGCCTCACTCGTCACGATTAGTTCGTCATCTCTCGAACAGGTCTGGGGAGTCGACCTGTTGCCAGGATTCTTGGTGCTGACCGAGCAGGTGCCTCAACCGATCGGCTATCCAGAGCCGGTACCACCCACAGTCCAGACCGGCGATGTTCCATTCCCACTTCAGAACTTTTTCTACGCGATTCAGTGGTGGCTCTTTGCGATCTTCGCGGTAGTTGTCTACCTGCGTTGGTTGTGGCTTGATGCCCGTGACTCGACCATGGATTCCACTACGGTAGGCCAATCATGATCACCGTTATGGGCGAAGCCCTCATCGACATCATCGTTGACCCGGATGGCGAGGTGACCTCCGTTGTGGGTGGTGCACCGCTCAACACTGCGCGCACTTTGGCTCGGCTGGGGGAGTCGGTTGCATTTCTTGGAGGTGTTTCCTCCGACGCATTCGGTCGACGCATACATCGGCTTCTGACCTCCGATGGTGTAGCGATGGCACTGCCGGATTTGGTGGAACAGCCGAGCACGTTGGCAATCGCGCAGATCGATGAGCATGGCGCGGCCACGTACCGGTTCATGATGGAGGGAACCTCTGCTGCAGCCGTCACACCTGAACTTGCTGTGGCGGCGATAAGCCCAGATTGCACTGCGATTCATGTGGGAACGTTGGGCTTGGTACTGCAGCCGCTCGCAGATGCTGCTGTTGCAGTTGTCGCAGCAGCTCGGCCTGAGCAGATCGTGATGGTTGATCCGAACTGCCGACCCAGCGTGATGACCTCCTCAGAGGTTTTTGATCGAACTCTTACTGCTGTTCTCACTCGGGCGGACATAGTGAAAGTGAGCGGAGACGATCTGGCATTCATGAGTCCAGGTGTTGATCCACTCATCGCCGCCACGCAATTGCAAGCCCGGTCGGGCGCTGTGGTGCTTTTCACTGACGGGGCCAATTCGGTCTGGGTGATCACCGGCGCTGCCCGCGTTGAACTCGAAGTTCCCAAAGTTCCGGTCATCGACACGGTGGGCGCAGGTGATTCCTTCAGCGGTGGTTTCTTGGCCTACTTGAGCCAACACGGTCTGCATAGAGACTCACTCAGTCAGATCGAAGTCCTCACCGCTGCCGCCGAGTTTGGCATCCAAGTGGCGGGAATCACTTGCCAGCGGGCCGGTGCGCAACCGCCATTTGTGCACGAGCTACCAGGTAATGGTTAAGTGGTCTCGTGAAAGGTCTTCAAGGAGCACTGCTCCGATATCGCATCATGGCGTGGCTGACGGGCGTTGTGCTCGCTGCCTTGACCGTATGGCTGGTGGTGGGCTACGGATTCCTTGATTATGCGAACACGGATTCCAAGCCAGCCCTTTACCGCTATTTGTGGACCGCGCATGGCTGGTTGTACTTCGTGTATCTCATCGTCGGTGTCGATTTGTGCTTCCGAATGCGACTTTCAGTGTGGCGCACGCTCGGGATTTTGTTGGCTGGAACTATTCCGTTTGCGTCGTTCTTTGCAGATAGTTGGGTGCACAAATATGCAAAGACCCGGGATGCAGAATCACTCGAGGCTTAAGCCAAGCACCAGTCGATAGGTTCCCCACCGAGATCTTCGAGTATCTCATTGGCCCTGCTAAATGGTCGCGATCCAAAGAATCCGCGGTCCGCTGACATCGGGCTGGGGTGCGCACTCGCAATGACGGGAACATCATCGAGAAGTTCCTCGGCACTCTGCGCATCTTTTCCCCACAGAATCGCGGTGAGTGGTTCATCTATCCGCTGACCTAAGGCCCAGATTGCAGCAGACGTGAACTCCTCCCAGCCCTTGCCTCGGTGGCTTCCAGCATCACCGTGGGCGACGGTGAGCACCCTGTTCAACAGCAGGACTCCTTGCGCGGCCCACGCGGATAGATCCCCATTGCTTGGTTTCGGACAACCAATGTCGGCGCTCAGTTCCTTGAAGATGTTCGTCAGACTGCGGGGGATCGGTGTGACATCGGGGGCTACTGAGAAAGACAATCCGACCGCATGCCCTGGAGTGGGGTAAGGATCTTGACCAACGATGAGCACCCGCACGTGATCGAGTGGTTGCGTGAAGGCACGCAAAATATTCGCACCTGATGGAGACCAGGTGCGACCTGCAGCGGATTCCGCGCGCAGGAACTCACCGATACGGGCGAGGTTCTCGCGCTGCGGTTCGAGTGCGGGCAGCCAGGACTCGTGCACGAGATCCTCGAGTTCAGCGGCCACCAGTGAACTGTAGTTCTCAGGAGTGGTGCTGCGTTGCTCTGTCGATGAGGTGCACCGACTGGCCCTTGAAGGATGCGGTGACGATGCTCCCCGGCGCCAGTTCTAGATCCTCGAGAGCGGGTCGAGTGATGTAGGAGGAGAGGCCGAAGCCGGCGTCGAGATCCACGCGCACCAGCGGTCCATCCTGGGCGATGTTGGTGACGCGGGAGGTGAGCCGATTGCGCTGGCTGGAGATTGCGTCCTCACCACCAACGCTGAGTGAGACATCCTCGGCGCGGATGCAGATGAGAACCTCAGTGCCGATGGTGTGTGGGAGTGAGTTGTCTGAATCGAGTTCGCGCGCAGCGACCAAGTTCACTCCGCGCACCATGACGTCGGTGACCCCATCGCGCACTCCGGTCACCTCACCGAGCACGGCAGTCTCGACGCCGACAACGGCGGCCACGCTCGGATCACTTGGCCTATCAAAAACCTGTTGTGGGGTGCCAACCTGACGGATCCGCCCATCGACGATCACGCAGATTCGGTCCGCGAGCGCGAGCGCCTCAGCGCGATCGTGGGTCACGACGATTGCGGGGGTACCGGTCTCCAGAAGCATCCCGCGCACGTCGGTGCGCAGGCGAGTGCGGGTGGGGGAGTCGAGGGAGGAGAACGGCTCGTCGAGCAATAGCAGGCGTGGGCCGGGGGCGATGGAGCGGGCGAGTGCCACGCGCTGCGCTTCACCACCTGAGAGATCGCGCACATGACGGTCGATGAGATGAGCTGCACCTGCGGCGGACAGGGCCCTGCTGATCCGGGACTCCTTGTCCTCGCGTTGCTGCCGGGTGAGGCCATACGCAACGTTGGCCCGCACATCCAGGTGCGGGAACAGAGCGTGATCTTGGAACAGGTAGCCGATCTCGCGGCGGCGGGCCGGCACCACGATCCGCTGTTCCTCGTTCCAGACTTCGCCATCGCAGGTGATGCTCCCTGCATCGAGTGGATCGAGCCCGGCGAGAGCGCGCAGGATCGTTGTCTTGCCTGATCCCGATGGCCCGAAGAGCACGGTGACCAGTGCGGAGGCGGCGTCGATCTCAAGATCGGCATCGACGATATGACGCTGGATATGGGCGCTGACCGTGATGGTCGTCATGCGTGCACCCACGGCACGCGTCGCCGACGGATCATGTAGGTGGTGAGTAGCACAACGAAGGAGAAGGTGAGCAGAAACAGACTTGTGCGACCGGCGGCTGCGTAATCGAATGCCTGCACGGAGTCATAAACGTCGATCGAGAGCGTGCGAGTCTCACCGGGGATGTTGCCGCCGACCATGAGCACCACCCCGAACTCGCCAACCGTATGGGCGAAGGTGAGCACGATCGCAGTGGCCAGCCCCGCGGTGGAGAGCGGCATCACCACGCGCAACACCGTCGATATCCAAGAGCGACCAAGAACCGACGATGCTTCGATGAGTGATCGATCCACACCACTGAAAGCTGCGAGCATCGGCTGCACTGCGAACGGGAGGCTGTAGAGCACGGAGGCGATGAGCAAGCCGGTGAATGTGAACGCGAGGGAACTGCCCGTCCAGTCCTGCCACATTCGGCCCACGGGAGATTGGTTGCCGAGCGCCACCAGGAGGTAGTACCCGAGCACGGTGGGGGGTAGCACGAGGGGCAGCGCCACGACCGCCTCAATCGCTGAGGTCCAGCGTCGTGTGGAGAACGCAAGCCAGGCCGCGAGCGGCACCGCGATCACGAACAGGATCACTGTGGTGAGCAGAGCGAGCCGGGCTGTGAGCCACAACGCCTCGGTATCCATCAGCCCTCCTCGTAGAAGCCGTAGGAGCGCAGAATCTCTTTGCCCGCGGGGCTCTGCATCACCGTGGCCACGGCAGCGGCGGCTTCGGTGTCGATGGCGTTGGTCAGCACCACGCCGCCCTGCTCGATGCGATCGTGCTCATCGATCGGTACCTCGCGCCAGGTGCCTTGGTCAGAGAGTGCACCGGAGAAGAGCAGTGATAGCGCCACGATGCCGGCATCTGCCGCACCGGTCGCGACGAACTCCGCGGCCTGCGCCACGTTCTCACCCAGTACCAGCCGTGGCTCAACGGCAGCGAGCACACCTGCGCGATCTAGGGCAGAGATGGCCGCGCGGCCGTAGGGCGCATGACGCGGGTTAGCGATGGCGACCTTGGCGATGCTGGGTTGGGCCAGGGCGGCAACGTCGAGCGGCATCGTGAGGTCATCGCGCGTAGTCCAGACCGCGAGCCGGCCCAGCGCATAGGTAAAGAGCGCATCTTCGCGAGCCAGGCCCGCATCGATCAGATCGCGCGCGTACTGCACATCGGCGGAGAGGTAGAGATCAAAGGGGGCACCGTTCGATATCTGTTGCACGAACTGTCCGGAGGATCCGTAGGTGATGCGCATCTCGATTTCCGGGTGTTCTTTTTGCACCAACTCCGCTATCTCGGGAAGTGCGAACACCAGATCGGATGCAGCCGCGATGCGCACCACACTTGTTGTTGAGCCTGCCCCAGTGGATGAGCATGAGGTGAGGCCGAATGTGGCGGCGAGGGCCGCGGCGATAGCGGCCACGAACACTGCAGTGCTGCGCCCCGTTCGTGAGTGGTTCATCATGTGATGTCGATGACCACGTTCGTGGCTTTGATTGATGCCGATGCGCGAACACCCGGTTCGAGGGCGAGCTCCTCGGCGGCCTCCCTGCTCATCAAGGAGATCACACGGTGTGGGCCGGACTGGATTTCAACCAGCGCCATCACTCCGTCTTTCTCCACGCGGGTGACAATGCCGTCGAACCGGTTGCGTGCCGAGACACGCAGGTGCGGCAGCTCTGGGGCGCTCTCACGCATCAGGGCGGCAACGTCGGCCCCCTCGACCAGGGCCGGGCCGGTGCCGGGCACGCGCGCGAGGCGGCCATCGTCAATCCAGCGGCGGACGGTGTCATCACTCACGCCGAGTAGATCGGCGGCTTCAGAGATACGCAGGTGCGGCATAAACCAGGACTATAGAGCCGATCTGCGGAGAAAGAAAGGGGTAATCCCCGCTATTGCGGCTTATAACAAAAGAATTCGACAGCGATGCGGTCCGGATCCCAGCAGGTCACGACCCACGCGTACGGGGTGTCTTCAATGGGTCCTCGCTCAATCTCCAACGCATCGCACGTGGCCGCTATGGCCAAGACCTCTGCCTCGTCGGCGCACCCGATAGCCAGGTGGTCCAGTCCCACGCGGGTGAAGTTGAAGGAGTCCGCATCC
This sequence comes from uncultured Actinomycetes bacterium, assembly GCA_903918595.1. GTDB lineage: Bacteria > Actinomycetota > Actinomycetes > S36-B12 > S36-B12 > CAIXFB01. The sequence continues at coordinate 15,958 of CAIXFB010000025.1, read as the reverse complement.
GCGGTGGACTCGTGGCGTGTGAAGCCAAGCATGGTTCCGTTAGGCCAGCGGATCCCACGGCGCTCCCAGGTCGGGCCGTTGAGCTCAAACTCAAACCCCTCGCCGAGGAGAGCGCGATACCAGTTCATGCTGCGGTCAACATCGGTCACAGTGAGCGTCACATGGTGAATAGTCATGCCGCAGCCTGACATGTGTGCTGCTCTGCTGTGGCTCATCGGTGCCGGAGTCCTCGTGGGCATCGAGATTCTCACGCTCGACCTGACGTTTGCGATTCTGGCAGGTGCCGCGCTCGGTGCTGCTGGAACTGCAGCCCTCGGCGGCCCATTCTGGTTGCAGGGCCTTGTAGGAGTGGGCATCGCTGGGCTAGGAATCGCGTTTGTGCGTCCGTTCGCACTTCGACACCTCCGTTCATCAACTCCCGAAATGCGCAGCGGTGTCGATGCACTCCCTGGTCAGCGCGGCAAAGCATTGACCGAAATCACCCCAGATTCTGGCCGCATGAATTTGCGAGGGGAAGTGTGGAGCGCGCGCCTCGACCCTGATGTGACTTCTGTTCCAGTGCCAGAGGGAACTCCACTCACCGTCACCCGCATCGACGGTGCCACCGCTCTCGTTCATCCCATTGATTAACACAAGACTCCTGGAAAGGGAATCCTCATGGACTTTGTAGTACCCACTATCGCTTTTCTACTCGGCGCTGCTGTTGTTGCGCTGTTTGTGGCGCGCACCATCGTGATCACCACGCAGGCTAACACCGCAATCGTCGAGCGACTGGGCAAATACCAGCGCACTCTCTCGCCCGGCCTGAGCATTTTGGTGCCGTTTGTCGATCGGGTTCGGACCCGTGTTGATATGCGCGAACAGGTTGCCAGATTCCCACCGCAACCGGTGATCACCGAAGACAACCTTGTGGTGTCAATCGACACCGTTGTCTACTTTCAGGTGACGGAGCCGCGCGCAGCCACCTATGAAATTTCAAGTTTCCTGATCGGTATCGAGCAACTCACGGTCACTACTTTGCGAAATGTGATCGGCTCAATGGATCTTGAAGCCACCTTGACCTCCCGTGATTCGATCAACGGCCAACTGCGCGGGGTCCTTGATGAGGCCACTGGTAAGTGGGGGATCAGGGTTAATCGTGTGGAACTCAAAGCGATCGATCCGCCGGCATCAGTGCAAGAGGCGATGGAGAAGCAACTCAAAGCCGAGCGGGAGCGTCGTGCCGCGATCTTGACCGCGGAGGGTGAAAAGCAGGCCGCGATCTTGAAGGCTGAGGGTGCAAAGCAGTCTGCGGTGCTGACAGCAGAAGGTGAAGCATTCGCTGCCGTGATCCGTGCCGATGCCGAAGCCAAGGCAGTTCACACCATCTATGCAGCACTCCACGATGCAAATCCATCAGCGGCCGCATTGGCGCACCGCTACCTCGAGACCCTGCCAGAACTTGCCCAGGGAGAGGCCAACAAGGTGTGGATCTTGCCCAGTGAACTGACGGGCGCAATTTCAACCATCAAACAGGCCTTCGTCAAGGAGTGAATTTCGTCAAGGAGTGAATTTAGCCGAGCAGGATCAGCAGCGCCACGAACAGGACTGCGCCGCCCGCTATGTACAGGGCTAGGCGGATTTCGGGACTGATCCGTGAAGTTGAGACGGGACGCATGGGTTCTTGTTGCAGGCTGATGTCTGCGAGCTGCTCATTTTGCCGCTCCGCATGGCGAGCGATACCCCGCAAGTCTTCAAACACTGTTAAAGGGTAACCGCAGACCGGGTACGGTTGTGCCTCGATAGGTGGATCCGACGTGGAACCGCAGGTCACGAGGTAGTAAGGGGAATGCCGTGGTGGCACATGAACTGGACGTTTCTTCGCGAAGCGGTCTGCTCTTAGGGGCTTTTTACACCGGAGTCTCATTCCAGCCGGGCCTGCTCTCCCGCGCTACCCGCGATCAAGCGATCATCAGTGGCGTCGCTGCCGCTACCGGCTACGGCTGGGGTGTGACAGCGCATTCCCTGCTTTCTGGGATTTCGCGAAAGATCGCCCACTCAGATGAAGACGTGGAGCCAGGACCGATCATCGGTACGGCCGTAGATCTCATCGCCGCGGTAGGAGGGGCTGCAGCTGTAAAGGCCCTGCCAGCGCGCGAACACGATTCCACCAAGCGATCACTCCTTCGGTTGGGAGCCATGGGTCTGAGTGCCGCTGGCGCATCGGGCCTCGGCGGTCACCTGCTGCAAACTCGGTCAGGTCATAAGGGATCAGGAACCCTCACGCTCGTAGCAGCATTGGGAACGGCAGCCGCGGCATATGCACTGACAAAGCCTGAGCAAGCCCGAGCGGGCGCTCTGGATACACCAGATGGCAAGCCACACGAAGACGTCGCTCGTGAAATCAATATGCCGCAGGCAGTTGGTTCCAGCCTTGCCGTCACCGCACTTCTCATGGTCATCGCAAAAGGTGAGTCCGCGCTGTCAGGTGCGGCCTCTCGCGGTGCAGCCCGAATTCTGGGTGGAGACCCAGATGACCACCGCACGCTTGGTCGTTTGGTGTCGACTGCGATCACCGCTGGCGTTGGCTGGGGAGCTGTGACGGGTGTCAGTGCGTTGCTGGCCAAGGGTGGCGAAGGCAATGAACCGGCCCATGCGGTCCCACCGCAGATTGAAGAAATCACTGGGGGACCGGGGTCATTAAGTTCGTGGGCCGATCAATCCCGCGAATCACGACGCTGGCTATCGATGGTGCTCACACCTGAGGAAATCGAGAACGTGATGGGTGGAACGGCTCAACAGCCGATCCGTGTGTACGGCTCGCTGAAGGCTGCTGATTCCCCGCAGGCCCGAGCGGAATTGCTGCTCGCCGAAATCGATCGCACCAAAGCACTTGAACGTTCGGTGTTTGTGCTCTTCTCCCCGACCGGTTCGGGTTACGTCAACTATGTGGCATCAGAGACCCTCGAGTATCTAACGCACGGTGATTGCGCATCGGCGTGCATCCAGTACTCGGTACTTCCGTCGGCCTTGTCATTAACAAAAGTTCCGTACGCCACGTCGCAGACCCGCATCGTGCTGAACGGAATTATGCAGCGGCTCATGGCCATGCCTAAGGCAAAGCGTCCCAAGTTCTACATGTTCGGTGAGAGTCTTGGCTCGCAGGTGTCCGAAGAAGTTTTCCGCGGCCAAGGCCTGACTGGGCCCGAAGGCGTTGGTCTCGATGCAGCGGTCTGGATCGGTACGCCTGCTGCAACGGTGTGGCGCGATGAGATCTGGGGCACCCGAACGGTGACCGAGGTGCCCGAAGTCGGTCCAGGTTCTGCCTACCTGCCGCGCGCGATTCGGGATTGGCGCAACCTGCCTGCAGAAGACAAGAAGCAGGTCAAATTCCTGCTTCTGCAAAATGGTGATGACCCGATTCCCAAGTTCGGCGCCAAAGTGTTGTGGCAGCAACCTTCTTGGCTCGGCCCCGATGAGACCCGCCCGCCCGGTTCACCTCGGGGCACCAAGTGGCTGCCTGTCGTTACCTTCTTTGCAACCTTCATCGACATGCAAAACGCGCTTGTGCCAACTCCCGGGACCTTCCAAGAGGGCGGGCACGATTACCGTCGAGAAATTCCTGAAGCGATCAAGAGCATCTTCGGTTTCAAGCCAAGTGCCAAGGCGATGGCCAGCGTGCAAAAGGCGCTGCGGGACCGAGAACTCGAGTGGGAGGTTCGTCGTGACTGGATGGCCGCCGAGGCCAAGCCAGCGGTGGATCGGGCCAAAGCTGAGGCCAAGGTCGAAGCCCATGTGACCGAATGGACCGGGCACGAAGTTGACGCTGCAGAGGTCGCACGAATCGCTGAAGGCAACTGAGCTGGTGAGGGCCGTCGCATTTGATGCGTACGGCACCTTGTTCGATGTGTTTTCAGTGCAGGCTCGCGCCGAAGAGATGTTCCCGGGTTCCGGTGCGGCGATTGCACAAGGCTGGCGCACCAGACAGATTGACTACACCCGGCTGCGCTCGATGGCGGGGCGGTACGAGCCGTTCTCAGTTGTCACTGAGCAAGCGTTGCAGGCCACTCTTGCCGATCTGGACCTGTCCGCATCACCGGTGGATATCAAGCAACTTGCCCATGAATATCAGTCACTCACTCCTTACCCCGAAGTGCGCGAGGTTCTAGAAGCACTATCCGCAATGGGCATTCCCGAGGTGATACTCACCAACGGTGATCGGGATCTCATAACTCCGCTGCTTGAGGACTCTGGACTCGATGAGTTCATCGACGCGGTGCTTTCCGCAGATCACGTCAGAGCTTTCAAAGTGGACCCTCGTGTGTACCAACTTGCTGTTGATCACTTCGACATACCACCTTCAGAGATCCTGCTAGCTTCCGCCAACCAATGGGATGCGATTGGTGCTCGATGGTTCGGATGTTCGAGCGCATGGGTGAACCGGAATGGCAATGCGCCCGAAGAATTGGGAGTAGAGCCGTCCTACGTGGTCAATGATCTACGAGGCGTGGTGGACCTGGTTCGCGCGAACTTTGATCCTCAGTAACAATGGTTTCATGAGTAATGCTGAATCGATCTACGATCTGGATTTTGTGAACAACCACGGCGAGACAGTGAAGATGGCTGATTTCGCTGGACGCCCGGTGCTTGTGGTCAATACTGCGAGCAAGTGCGGGTTCACCCCGCAGTACGACGGACTGCAGAAGTTGCATGAGGAGTTTGCCGATCAGGGCTTAGTAGTACTCGGTTTCCCGTGCGACCAGTTCGCCCATCAAGAGCCTGGCAGCGACGCCGATATTGAGCAGTTCTGTCAGATCAACCATGGCGTGACGTTTCCGCTTTCCACCAAGATCGACGTCAATGGCAAGAAGACGCACCCGATTTTCACGTTCCTGAAAGAGCACTCGAGTGGACTGTTGGGTTCTTCGGTGAAGTGGAACTTCACGAAGTTCCTCGTTGCTCCCGATGGCAAAACGGTGAAGCGCTATGCACCAAAGACCGCGCCGAGTGCGATAGCGGGAGACGTGCAGGAGCTGCTCGCCCAGCCGTAGTTCTATTTTTCGCGTTTGCTCGTTGCGAAGACGAAAGCAGCCAGTGCGAGTACGAGAGCTCCAGAGCCGACACCTGCTAACAACACGTCATAACTTGACTTGTTATCAACGAGTTGGCCCAGGAAGACCACGGCGATGATGGTGACCACCACACCGATCAGCTTGTTCTTCAGATCGTCGAGGTTGTTGGTGACGAGCCACTTGGGCAGGGTTATCTCGGCGTCGACAAAAAGTTCATAAAGGCCGTAGCCGATCACGAGTAGCACTGTCGCCAGCAGCAGGGTGTCGACGGCCGTGAGAATGCCCACCACGGTGTCTTTCAGCGTCGCTTCGGTATCGCCAATTTTCAGGATCGAAGTACCGACTTCCCAGACGCCGATCAGCATGAGGGCGATAGCGCCCAGGATCGAGCCAATCACCGGCAGGACGACTATGTAGCGCGAGAGTTCAAGGATGCGTCGCATGGGCCCAAGGTAGTGGTGGAGAACGAGTGTGTGCCCAACCGCCTCGCCGATGCGACCAGCCCGTACCTGCTGGGGAATGTTGACGAATCGTTGGATCCGACGATGGCGCTATGCCTGCGTACCAACTCCCGCGGGCGGGTTGCTCGGCTTGCCTCCGGTGCTGACGTTGAGGCCGGAGTCAGCACCGTGCCAAACTTGTGACATGTACGTTCCCGAGCACTTCAGCATGTCCGAAGATGAGATGCAGGATGTGCTTGGTGATCTCCGAGTGGGAGAGCTCATCACCTACTCAAACGCCGTAGGTCTGCTCGCAACGATGCTGCCCTTTGTTCACCGATCTCAGCCGGGAAATCTTGGCGCTTTGCATGGTCATCTCGCGCGCAACAACGAGCAATGGAAACATCAGCCCCACAACGAAGCCATGGTCATTCTGCGAGGCCCCGACGCCTACGTGAGCCCTGGCTGGTACGAAAGCAAGCAAACGCATGGCCGAGTTGTTCCCACATGGGACTACATCACGATGCACGTCTACGGCGACGTCATCATCCATGACGAGGCTGACTACGTACGGTGGGTTGTCACGGAGTTGACCGAGAAACATGAGGCGCGTCAGGCTTCCCCATGGTCGGTGAACGACGCTCCGGAGGACTTCATCACGGGCCAGCTGCGGGCCATCGTCGGCATCGAAATCCAGATCACGCGCATCTTCGCGAAGGCTAAAGCGAGCCAAAATCGCCCTCCTGCCGACATCGCAGGCGTGGTCAGTGGGTTGCGGACCTCTGGGGAGCAGCTGATGGCTGATGAGGTTGAGAGGCGCACACCGAGGTGAACCGACTGAAGGAATCAACCTCGCCCTACCTGCTCCAGCACAAGGACAACCCTGTTGATTGGTGGGAGTGGTCGGACGATGCATTCACCGAGGCGCGCCGACGAGATGTGCCGGTCTTTCTGAGTATCGGCTACTCGGCTTGCCATTGGTGTCATGTGATGGCCCATGAATCATTTGAAAACCCGCAGATCGCTGCGCTGCTCAATGAGCACTTCGTCTCGATCAAGGTGGATCGGGAGGAGCGCCCTGACATCGACTCTGTGTACATGGAGGCCACGGTTGCAATGACCGGGCATGGCGGCTGGCCGATGAGCGTTTTCCTGGACCATGAGGGCCGCCCGTTTTACACCGGCACATATTTTCCGCCGACCCCGCACCATGGGATGCCCTCGTTTCCGGAACTTCTGATGTCGATCAGCAATACCTGGGCCACCAAGCGCGAGAGTGTTGAGGCGGCCGGGCAGCGCATCATTGATGCGCTCTCCTCGCGGGCCATGGTGACTCCCGGTGATGGCCTTCCCTCTCCAGTTGATCTGACGAGTGCGATCAACTCGCTGAGCTCTGATTACGACCCCCGGTGGGGAGGCTTTGGTGGTGCGCCCAAGTTCCCACCATCGATGTTGCTTGAGTTCTTGCTGCGCTATTCGGCAACGCATGAAAGTGAATTCGGTAGGCGTGCGCTCGCGATGGCAGAAGGCACACTCGAAGCGATGGCTCGAGGTGGTCTTTACGATCAATTAGGTGGTGGGTTCGCTCGTTACTCGGTCGATGCTGAGTGGGTGGTGCCGCACTTTGAGAAAATGCTCTACGACAACGCACTGTTGCTCCGCGTGTATGCGCATTGGTGGCGGCAAACCAACTCCGCACTCGCCGCCCGGGTAGCGCGTGAGACTGCGGAGTTCTTGATTCGCGATCTCACAACCCCCCAGGGGGCTTTCGCATCTGCTCTCGACGCTGACAGTGAGGGCGTTGAAGGGAAGTTCTACGCATGGACACCAGCCGAACTCATCGAGGTGTTGGGAAACGATGACGGAACCTGGGCAGCTGAGCTGCTCACCGTGACAAGTGCCGGAACTTTTGAGCATGGCGCTTCAACGCTGCAGCTCTTGGTCGATCCGGACGACTGGGATCGCTGGTATCGAGTGCGTGATGCGCTGTGGCTGGCGAGAGAAGAGCGCGTGCATCCAGGGCGCGATGACAAGGTCGTGGCCTCTTGGAATGGCTTGGCAATTGCCGCACTCGCCGAAGCTGGCGCACTTTTCAATGAACCGTCGTGGGTGGATGCTGCTGTCACGGCTGCGGATCTGATCATCTCGGTTCATCTGGGCGCGGCCGACGATGATCGCCTATGCCGAACATCGCGAGATGGTAAACCGGGCAACAACGTGGGTGTTCTCGATGATTACGGAAGCGTTGCCGAGGGTCTACTCGCTGTGTATTTCGTCACCGGAGAAGCCGAATGGTTGGTCTTCGCTGGGATGCTGCTTGACGTTGCCGTTTCACATTTCTCTGATGGTGATGGCGGATTCTTTGACACGGCCGACGATGCTCCGGCATTGGTGCGCAGGCCACGCGATCCGGCAGATAACGCTGAGCCATCAGGATGGTTCGCGGTAGCTAACGCGTTGGTCACATATGCAGCAATCACTGAGTCAATGGAGCACCGCACGCGCGCGATGCAAGCGCTCGAGATCGCAAAGCCGCTTGTTGAGCGCGCCCCGCGAGCTATTGGGTGGGGGCTCGTCGCGGTCATGGCGCTGGCCGATGGCCCGGCCGAGGTCACCATCGCTGGCGATGACATTGATGCCCTCAGGCGAGCCGTCTGGCATTCGAGTGCACCCGGTGCGGTCATTCGCTACGGGGATCCTGGCGGCCAGGGTCAGGCCATGGTCTGCCGGCACTTCGCCTGCCAATTACCCACGGAGGACCCCGCAGTGGTTTCTGTGCATCTGTCCGACCGGCGGGAGTAACCTTCCCTCGTGGCTGTCCGAGACCTGCTCTATGGGATCTATGAACGATCCCTCAAGACGCAAATCCCGGTGGATCGCCGTCCGCGGCACGTGGGTGTGATTCTGGACGGCAACCGCCGGTGGGCATCGCTGCAAGGATCCACGTCGTCCGTAGGCCATCGCGCTGGTGCTGCCAAGATCGTTGAGTTCCTTGGTTGGTGCGATGAAGCCGATGTCGAAGTAGTGACGCTGTGGCTGCTTTCCACTGACAATTTGAATCGTCCGCAACCTGAACTTGATGCGTTGATGTCCATCATTGAAGAGACCGTCACCGGTTTGGTGGGCCAGGGCAAATGGCGATTGCATCCGGTAGGAGCTCTGGATCTCCTTCCTGATCGGACGGCCCGACTGCTCAAGGAAGCGGCTGAGGCAACCGCGAACATCGACGGATCACTGGTCAACGTGGCAGTCGGTTACGGCGGCCGCCGGGAGGTCGTTGATGCAGTGCGTTCGCTGCTCTCCGAACATGCTACGCAAGGCACCACGCTGGATGAGCTCGCAGCGCTGCTTGACGTTGAGCACATCGCTGAACACCTGTACACGCGCGGACAGCCCGATCCAGATCTCGTGATCCGAACTTCGGGAGAGCAGCGCCTTTCTGGCTTTTTGATGTGGCAGAGCGCGCATTCCGAGTTCTATTTCTGCGAGGCGTTCTGGCCGGATTTTCGGCACGTGGATTTTCTGCGGGCAATGCGCGCTTATGCCGAACGGCAGCGTCGTTTCGGCAACTGAGCGTTGATCGGATGTTCATCTATTTGATACACCCCGTGGCCGGCGTGTCGAGAGTGGTTGGTGTGGCCGCAGTTCTAGTTTGAGCCAAGAGATCCTGCCGGTGCCCAGCTACCAGGAGGCCACGTGACACTTCGTTCTGCGCGGAAAACCTACGTCCTCGATACTTCGGTACTGCTCTCCGATCCGGGAGCACTGCACCGGTTCGAAGAACACGATGTGGTGATCCCCGTGGTGGTGGTCAGTGAACTTGAGGCAAAACGCAGCCATCCGGAGCTGGGATATTTCGCGAGGCAGGCGTTGCGGGCTCTCGATGATCTGCGGATAGAACATGGCCGGCTAGACCAACCGATGTCGAGTGGACCGGCGGGTGGAACGCTTCGGGTTGAGCTCAACCATACGGATGTATCGGTGCTCCCCAGTGGGCTCCGACTCGGAGATAACGACACCCGGATACTCGCGGTTGCACGCAGTTTGTCTGATGAGGGCAACGACGTAGTGCTCGTCAGTAAAGACCTCCCGATGCGGGTGAAGGCATCATCTGTCGGCTTGAGTGCTGATGAATACCGAGCAGAGTTGGTTGTCGAGTCCGGCTTCACTGGAATGTCTGAACTCGAAGTGTCGGTGGAGTCGATAGATGCTCTCTTTGATGATCTCGTTATAGATCTAGATGCGGCTCGCGACCTGCCCTGTCACACGGGCTTGGTGCTGCTCTCCGACCGGGGCAGTGCACTTGGTCGGGTCACGGCGGATAAGCGGGTTCGTCTTGTCCGTGGGGACCGGGAAGCATTTGGCATCCATGGTCGAAGTGCCGAGCAACGGGTGGCCTTGGACCTCCTGCTCGACCCAGACATTGGGATCATTTCCCTTGGCGGTCGGGCTGGCACGGGTAAGAGTGCACTTGCGCTGTGCGCCGGTTTGGAAGCGGTGCTCGAACGACGCCAACACCGCAAGGTGATTGTGTTCCGTCCGTTGTACGCGGTGGGCGGCCAAGAACTCGGCTATCTGCCGGGCTCAGAGAACGACAAAATGTCGCCCTGGGGCCAGGCTGTTTTTGACACGTTGAGCGCAATCACCACCCAAGAAGTGGTCGAGGAGATCGTTGATCGCGGAATGCTTGAAGTTCTGCCGCTTACCCACATCCGTGGTCGGAGTTTGCACGACTCATTTGTAATCGTCGACGAAGCGCAGTCGCTGGAACGCAACGTTCTCTTAACGGTGCTTTCCCGGATTGGTCGCGACTCTCGGGTTGTGCTTACCCATGATGTGGCCCAGCGCGACAACCTAAGGGTTGGCCGCCACGACGGCGTTGTGGCAGTGGTGGAGAAGCTCAAGGGGCACCCACTTTTTGCTCACATCACGCTGACTCGTTCGGAACGTTCGCCAATTGCCGCTCTCGTCACCGAGATGCTCGAGGATTATCCGGTGTAGTTTTCGAGTTTTTCTGTGGATAACCCTGTGGGTAGATACGTGACGCCTGTCACACCAGGTTGGACCTTTGTCCCCATGCGATGGGACCAATAGCAAGCTCTGTCCGATTTGTGCTGGTGTGGGAGTGAGATGCGCCACGAGATCTGGACGTGACAATCCTGTGACTTTTAGGCAACGTAGACCCAGCAGATCGAGGATTCACTCGGTTTCGTCGAACCGGAGAGGTACATATGCGTCGCGTCATCATCGCCTTGGCTACGGCCTCTGCGTTGTCGATGACATTTGTGTCGGCTCCTGCTGCGATCGCCGATGAGTCTTCAGTTGACGGCGTCGTCGTCGAAACCGCACCAGAGACGAGCCAACCTCAGAAGCGATCGCAGGTGAACCGGGTGACTCGGGAATCTCAGCATGCTCGCGGCAGCAAAGCCGCTGCGGACCTTCGTGGGTATGAGAAGAGCCTGTACCGCGGCAAGTACTACATGCCTAACCGTGAACAGGTTCGGCGCTGCATCATGAAACGGGAGAGCAGGCATAACTACAAGGCGATCAGCCGAGGCGGGCATTGGCGTGGTGCGTACCAAATGTCCAAGCCGCTAGCCCGGGGTGCCACCTGGGAAATGACGCGTGAGGTTCGCAAGGAAATGGGTGCCGAGGGCGTTGCGATCCTGAAGGAGTTGCGCAAGACCCCGCACCACAAGTGGAACCGCTACTGGCAAGACCGTGCGTTTTGGACCATCTGGGACAAGGGCAACGGCAAGCACCACTGGCGCGGTGGCGGCCAAAACTGCTTCAACAAGCGCTAACTGGGCGGCCCAACGGGAATAGTCAATGCAACCGGCCGAAGGGTCTCCTCGAAGAAATCATTTCCTTTGTCATCAACCACGACGAACGCCGGGAAGTCCTCGACCTCGATCCGCCACACGGCCTCCATCCCCAACTCTGGGAAATCAAGCACCTCTACTTTTTTGATGTTGTCTTGGGCCAGTCGGGCAGCTGGACCGCCGATTGAACCCAGATAGAAACCACCGTGCTCCTTGCAGGCATTCGTGACAGCTTTGCTTCGGTTTCCTTTGGCCAGCATGACGAGCGAACCACCGGCAGCTTGGAACTGGTCTACATAGGAGTCCATTCGGCCAGCGGTGGTGGGTCCAAATGATCCGGAGGCGTATCCCTCGGGAGTTTTAGCTGGTCCTGCGTAATAGACCGCATGATCGCGAAGGTACTCGGGCATTGGCTCGCCGCGATCGAGCATCGCTTTGATCCGAGCATGTGCAAGATCACGGGCTACCACCATTGGACCGGTGAGTAACACCATGGTCTTCACCGGCAGTGCTGCGAGTTGATCTCGAATCTGTGCCATCGGCAAGTTCAAATCGATGCGAACGGCTGAATCGTCAAGGTGGTCTTCTGTCACTTCGGGAAGGAAATGCGCAGGCTCGGTCTCGAGTTGTTCCAGGAAGACGCCTTCGGAAGTGATTTTGGCTTTTGCTTGACGGTCTGCTGAACAGGACACCGCGATAGCCACCGGGCAGGAGGCACCATGACGCGGGAGCCGAATCACCCGGACGTCGTGGCAGAAGTACTTGCCACCGAATTGCGCCCCGATGCCAAAAGCTTGGGTCATCGCCAAGATTTCAAGTTCCATTGCAAGGTCTCGGTAGCCGTGCCCCGCCGCGGAACCGTGCACGGGAAGGCCATCGAGGTAGTGGGCGCTGGCATATTTGGCCGTCTTCAACGCGTACTCCGCGCTGGTTCCACCCACCACCACTGCAAGGTGATACGGCGGGCAAGCGGCGGTGCCGATCGATCGAAGCTTCTCGTCTAGAAATGCTGCAAATTTTGCTGGATTCAGCAGCGCTGTGGTCTCCTGGAACAGGAAGCTCTTGTTCGCGCTACCGCCGCCTTTGGCCATGAACAAGAACTCGTACTGTGCTTCATGACCCAGGTGGGTATCCGCGTAAATCTCGATCTGGGCGGGCAGGTTTGTGCCGGTGTTGCGCTCCTCCCACATCGACATCGGGCTCAACTGGGAATAGCGCAGATTCAGTTTCTGGAAAGCGTCGTAGATTCCGCGGGAAAGGTGTTCCTCATCATCACCTGCAGTGAAAACCTGCTGACCGCGCTTTCCCATGACGATGGCTGTGCCGGTGTCCTGGCACATAGGCAGCACTCCACCTGCGGAGATGTTCGCGTTCTTCAGCAGATCCAACGCCACAAATCTGTCATTCGGGCTGGCCTCGGGATCATCAATGATCGAACGCAACTGAGCAAGGTGCTCCGGGCGTAGCAGGTGCGAGATGTCTCGAATCGCCTCGAAACTCAAGGCCTGTAGTGCTTCAGGTGCCACGGTGAGAAACGTTCGCCCGGCGACTTCCTCGGTGCCGATGCCCTCGGTGGTGATCAGCCGATACGGGGTCAGATCCGGGCCAAGGGGGAGCATCTCGCTGTAATGGAATTCGGTCACGGGCTTAAGAGTAGAACCTCACTGGAAATTAACTCGCTTTGCAGGTGTAGCAGGTTGGTCTGGACATTGGTTTTTCAGCTGCTGGTACCGGTGAAGTCAACACTTGAGTAAGCGGACAGTTTGGCCAAGCGGTGTTCGCTGCGAATATCGCGGATGGTTCCGCTTTTGCTGCGCATGACGATCGAGTGGGTGGTCGGGCCTTCCTTCGTGTAGCGAACCCCTTCCATGATCTCCCCATCGGTGATTCCGGTTGCGCAGAAGAAGATGTTGTCTCCGGTGACTAAGTCAGTAGTGGTCAGCACTCGGTCAAGATCGTGCCCGGCATCGAGCGCCCGACGGCGCTCTGCTTCATCTTTGGGCCACAGTCGACCCTGAATGACACCACCAAGGCAACTAATCGCGCACGCGGTGATGATTCCTTCAGGGGTGCCCCCGATACCAGCAAGCATGTCAACGCCAGTGCCTTCGCGTGCAGCCATCACGGCGCCAGCGACGTCGCCGTCTGTGATGAACTTGATGCGGGCTCCAGCTTGGCGAATTTCATTGGCGAGTACGTCATGACGTGGACGATCAAGAAGGCAAACGGTGAGGTCAGCTATAGATTCTCCTTTTGCTTTTGCAACCTGCGCCAAATTCCAAGCGATGGGCGCGTTGATATCGACTTTGTCAGCTGCCTCAGGACCCACCACTAACTTCTGCATGTAGAAAACAGCGCTCGGGTCATACATCGCGCCCCGCTCTGCGACTGCAATCACGGAGATCGCGTTAGGCATTCCCTTAGCCGCGAGTGTGGTGCCATCGATCGGATCAACTGCCACATCGGCTTCCGCTCCTAATCCGTCGCCCACCCGCTCGCCATTGAAGAGCATTGGAGCGTCGTCCTTCTCGCCTTCACCGATCACCACAACGCCGTCCATCGAGACTGTTCCGATGAGTTGCCGCATGGCATTAACGGCAGCGCCGTCAGCACCGTTCTTATCTCCACGGCCGACCCAACGGGCAGCTGCCATCGCGGCTGCCTCGGTCACCCGTACCAGTTCCAGCGCCAGGTTGCGATCAGGAACTTCAGCGCCTGCGGGCGGGGTGAAGCTGTTGAGCGTCATGGGCCCAGAGTAGTGGCGACTGCACCGCCGAGTTGCCTGACCAAGTAGCCCAAAGGGTCAGAATCAGCAAGATGGCCCATGATGGTCAAGTGACGATGCCGCAGCCGACCGGGCGCCCCAATGCGCGAATGCGCCAGTCAGTGGGTGACATGGTGCGATCCCTAGCCATCGTTTTGCTGGCAATTGGCGCGATCATGTTGGTCACCTGGCGTCCGCAACCTGATGCAGTCAGGGTGGTGCCGATCGACCAGCAGTTGGTTCTTGCCATGATGCAGGCCGATTTTGAGGTGTTTGTTCCTGTTGGTCTTGCTGATGACTGGAGATCCACCAGTGTGCGTTGGGAGCCCACTGAAGCCTCTGGCATAGCGCCGGTGTGGCACGTCGGGTATGTCACACCCTCCGATGAGTACCTGCAGTTCACTCAGATCGCTGCGCAGACCAGTTCCACTGACGCTGAGTCCACGTCATTTATTGCCGAACAGACGTTGTCGGGCAGTCCGAGTGCCACCGTCACACTCGATGGCGAAGAGTGGCAGCGATGGGAATCCAGTGAACGTTCCTCGCTCGTGCGCGTGACCGATTCCGATGTGACTGTGGTCAGCGGCACCGGTGAATGGTCAGAGATCGAGCAGTTCGCCGGTGCGCTGAGAGTTGCTCAGTAGATTCACTCAATCGGCAATCGCTGCATCGAGTGTTGCTCGTGCAGCATCGAGCCATGACTGGCATTGAGCAGCTAGTTCCTCACCGCGCTTCCACAAGGCCAGTGACTCCTCAAGTGAGAGTCCGCCAGCTTCAAGAGCGGACACAACTTGAGTCAACTCATCGCGTGCTTCTTCGAATCCGAGGGTCTGGTCGTCCTTCTTTGCCATCAGTTACTCCTTGACTGTCTCAACCGACACGGAAAATGAACCTTCAGCCACCATGACTTGGAGAATTTCACCGCTCTGAACTTCAGAACTGGCACGCACCACGGCGCCGTTGTTCGTTGTCACCAATGCGTACCCGCGTTGCAGAGTAGAAAGCGGTGACAGTGCTCGTGTGCGTGCGAGCAACTGCTCGAGGCGCTGCGACTCGGAGTCGAGTCGGTGTCTGATCGTGGTGCGCATTCGCTTACTAGCCTCGGTAATGCCTTGGTCTGCCCGATCGAAACGGCTCTGCACACTGCGCAGCGTTCTTGCCCGCAATTGAGTCACGATCGCTTGTTGCTCTTCGAAAGAGGGCACGATCAATTTGGCTGCATCAGTGGGAGTTGATGCGCGAACATCGGCTACGAAATCGATCAATGGGACATCTTGTTCATGGCCGATCGCACTGACCACGGGTGTATGACATTGCGCGACCGCCCGAACAAGAGTTTCGTTACTAAATGGAAGTAAATCCTCAACGCTCCCGCCACCTCGCGCGATAACGATCACATCGACCTCGGGCAAGGCATCGAGTTCGGCAAGAGCTGCTGTCACTGCGGAGACGGCCTGCACTCCTTGCACAGCCACTTCGCGGACTTCGAATTGAACTGACGGCCATCGCAATCGCGCATTGACGAGCACATCGTCCATTGCGGCGCTTGCACGTCCGCAAATCAGCCCGACCCGATGGGGGAGGAAGGGAAGTGGCTTTTTGCGCTCCGGGGCGAACAGGCCCTCGGCTGCGAGTAGTTCTCGAAGACGCGCAAGCTCGGCGAGCAGTGTGCCAAGCCCAACGGCACGCATATCCCGGGCGCGCAGGCGCAGTGATCCGTTCCCGGCCCAGAACTCCGGCCGAGCCCAGACCAGGATTCGCTGACCCTCCTCCAACGGCGGATTCATCGAACCCACAAGCACTGCGTCGGCGATGACGGTGACCGAAACGTCGGCGTCGGTGTCGCGCAGGGTCAGAAACTGGCTTTTCGCGCCAGGGCGG
>CAIXFB010000024.1 GCA_903918595.1 uncultured Actinomycetes bacterium | reverse complement strand
TTCAAGGGATGCAATGAATGTGGAGACGCCCACCACCCCGCGATATCGATCGCTGGTGCGGACAGCGGTATCGAAGAGCGCCATCACCGCATCGATGTCGTGATTGGCGGACATGGAGCCTGCTAGCGCCTGTTCCCTGAGTCGCTCAGGCCAACCGTGCGGGGTGCGCCCACCCGTCCAGCATTCCCACAACACGTCGGCGAGCGATGCACCCGCATTGATGCGCGATCGCACATTCGTGAGTACCCCAGCGAAACGCAGGGCGCGCTGGATCGTGGCATCGTCTTCTCCGCCATCTGGCGCCGGCCAGATTTCAGCTCCCAAAATCAGCTCTCTGATGACCTCTCGCGATGGCAGCACCGAGTCACCACGCTGCACTCGATCAGCTCGTAACCGTCGACCTAATCGCCGAATATCTGTGACATCGAGCCCACCCATTGGCCCGGTCAGTGCATCAATCACCTGTTCGGCATTCATCCGATGCGGCTCGGTTGCCAATTTCACCAGACTCAGAATCTGGTGAACGGCGGGCTCTGAGCGCAACGGAATTTCATCACTCGCAACGACCCGCGGGACTGATGCAACCTGCAGGGCCCGATCGATCTGGGCGACCTGGTCAGCCGTGCGCACCAGAACTGCCATCGAATCCCACGAGGCTCCCTCCTCGATGTGGGCACGCCTGATTTGATCGGCAACGTGCGCAGCCATCGAATTGGGACTGTCATAGACGCAGAGCCGAACGGGATTCTCTGCTTCGGCGGACGCGCACTTCGGTGAGCGGTGCAGCGCAACATCGTGTGCAGATAAGCCGGGTAGCTGGCGCGATCCCAGGATTGTTGAGGCGACCGCCCGAATAGTGGGGCCAAACCGGCGCGAGTTCGACAGCACGACAACGGGGGCGAGGTCACCGCCTGGTGCTCGAAATTGTGAGCGGAAGCTGAGCAAGCCGCCCACATCAGCACCGCGAAATGCATAGATCGCTTGGTCAGGGTCACCAACAGCGACGATTGAAGTAGCCGGGCCAACGATTGACTTGAGGAGTTCAACCTGCAACGGATCCGTATCTTGGTACTCATCGACAAAGATGGCCCGGAAGGTGCGATGCAGCATCGATTGCACCTGCGGATCGCGCGCCCGGATCACCGCTCTGCGGACCATTTCGGAATAGTCCATGACATTTTCCAACAGCATTACCTGTGCTTCTTGCTCGGCCAGTTCAGCCACCGCTATCCAAGCCGGCCGTTGATGCGCCCGGCCACGGCGAGCAAGCTCTGCCGGACTCACACCCAGCTCTCTCATGCGGGCGATCAAGGCTCGCACCTCATTTGCGAACCCGAGGGTGCCCACCGCCTCGGAAAGATCAGCCGGCCACGCCACATTGCCATCAATGACCGATCCGGTGATCAGTTCCTTTATTCGGGCATCTTCTTCAGCGCCTGACATCAATCGCGGCGGATCGAGGTATTCCTCGACAGAGGAGGTGGTGCGCAACAGACCGTAGGCAAATGAGTGGAAGGTGGCCACCTCGGGGATGAGCCCACCACCGACTCGGGCCGCCACCCGATCACGAACCTCCCGAGCGGCTCGCCGACCGAACGTCAGGACAAGCACCTGATCAGGGGACAACGGATCTGCCCCATCGTTCAACCGAGCGACCACCGCCTCGACGATCGTGGTGGTTTTGCCCGTTCCGGGCCCGGCCAGCACCAGGAGCGGGCCGCTGCGGTGGTCCACCACCAGCTGCTGCTGGGCATCTAGCGCGGGAGCAACCGCAAGCGGCTCGGGTCGCATATCCAAGGCCCACTGCATAGGGCATGGATACCACCTGGGTGTGACACCATCAGCAGGTGACCAACGAGCCGGGGACTCATATCGAGTTCACCATCGCCGGCCCGGTCCCCGTCTTTGAGCCTGAACCAGCCGCACAGCCAAGCCTCCCCGAACCCGGGACCAACGGCACCGTGATCATCGAAGACGGTTTTATCCCGCGGCGGGTTCGTCGCCCCCTTGACCTGGCACGGTTTGTGATTGCCGTAGCGGTGGCAGCAGGCACGGTCTTTCTGGGCTGGTTTTTCACCAGCACTACCGCTGGGCTCGATAGCGATATCGAATCCGGCGCCGCTTTGCTCCCCGGCCTTGTTGTTCTGGTTCTGAACATCATTGGTGGTATCGGCACACTTGGCCTGCCGATCGCGGTTGCGGTTTTCCTGCTCATCCGCGGCCGTGGCCGCCAACTTTTCGACGCATTCCTCGCCCTGCTCGTGACGGTTATCTTGCTCACCCTGCTGTCCATCGCGGTGTCGTCACTCGACAACCCACGCATGCTGATCGCCCTTGCAGGATCCCTTGTCGGGACAAGTGCTGCAACCACGCCGATGCTGGGTGGTCTCGTTGCTTTTGTGACCGTCTCACGTCTGATGGGACGGCGCCCCTGGAACGGTTTGAGCATCATCACCATTGGCTCCCTGATCGCGGTCACCATTCTGAGCGCGGGCATCGCCCTTGCCGGTGTGGGACTTTCACTGGCTATCGGGTGGGCGATCGGGCTCCTCACTCGTTACGTCGCGGGCACACCCACCACGCGACCATCTGGAGTTGCAATCGCCACAGCGCTGGAGGAAGGCGGTTTCCCGGTCACGATGCTGCGCGCGATCGAATCCACCGAACGTGGTCGCCGATACCGCGCGACTACCAGGAACGACGCCACCCTTGACGTGACAGTTCTTGACCGCGACCTTGAAGGTGCGGGATTGGTACAGGCTTTCTGGACAGCGATTCGACTGCGCGAGGACTCAGGATCAAGTGCCTTCAACATGCGTCGAGCACTTGATCAGGCCGCTTTAGTTGCGTATGCAGGTGAAGCCGCTGGCGCCCCGCAACCCCGGCTACTCATCGCTTCAGAAATTGGACCCGACGCGTGCCTACTCGGTTACCAGCGCATTGCTGGCACCCCACTTGCCGACCTT
This sequence comes from uncultured Actinomycetes bacterium, assembly GCA_903918595.1. Lineage (GTDB taxonomy): Bacteria > Actinomycetota > Actinomycetes > S36-B12 > S36-B12 > CAIXFB01. The sequence goes on along the minus strand of CAIXFB010000024.1, from coordinate 1,286 downwards.
GACGACATCACCGATGCCGAACTGGAATACGCGTGGCGCGGGTTGCGTACCTTGCATGAGCACCAGATCAGCCATCGCAGTGTGACTCCTCGAACTTTCCTGCGAGCCACCGAAGGTGGGGTATGGATTAAGCAGAGTGACCAAGGATCTGTTGCAGCTAGCGATTTGGCGATCAGAATCGATATCGCCGAAATGCTGTGCTCAATGGCCCTTCTCACCAACGCGGAACGAGCAATTGCAACCGGTGCGCAGGTCTTAGGATCGGACACCCTCACGCGAGCATTGCCTGCGTTGCAACCGGTGGCGCTCTCTCGGGGATTGCGCAAGGAAGTACGCGCACGCAAGGGCTTGCTCGTGCAACTCCGCGACGGCTTGGTCGAGTTAACGCCTGGGGCTGACGTCGAGCAGATTCAACTCGAGCGCATTAAGCCGCGCACATTGATCATGATCGTGGTTGGCACAATTGCCGGTTACGTTCTTATCTCCCAACTCGCATCTGTCGACCTTCCTGCCTTGATCGCCAGCGCAAATTGGTGGTGGATGCTGGCCGCTGTCGCGTTTAGCCTCATCACGTATCTCGGAGCTGCGTGGTCTCTCTCCGGTTTTGTTCCCGAACGCATTTCGCTGCATCGAACGATGTTGGCCCAGGTTGCTGGTGACTTCGCCACCCTGGTCTCGCCCCCAACCATCGGTGCGATCGCCATCAATGTTCGCTTCCTCCAAAAAGCTGGACTGCACCCCGCACTTGCGGGTGCCAGCGTTGGCGTGGCGCAAGTTATGGCGTTTGTCATGCATATCGGCTTGCTTTTTGCTTTCGGTATCGCGGCAGGGACCCAGGCGGACTTGACGTTTGATCCGCCCATGATTGCCGTTATTGCTGTTTCCGCCGTGGCCGTGGCCGCACTGGCACTACTTGCGGTCCCCGCTGTACGCGCACAAATTTCCAAGCGGGTCGTTCCCTTGATTCGCGAGGTGGTACCGCGTCTTGTCACGATCGCCCAACGCCCGGCGAAGCTGGCAGAGGGCCTCGGCGGGATCTTGCTGCTCAATCTGGCTTACATCGGAGTGCTCTACGCAAGCGTTGCAGCATTTGGCGGGAACATGAATATCGCAGTGGTAGCTGTTGTGTATCTTGCCGGCGCGACGATCGGACAGGCCGCACCAACCCCAGGCGGTCTCGGCGCCGTGGAGGCCGCCCTCGTGGCCGGACTCACCGCCGGTGGACTCGATGCTGGGATTGCAGTCTCCGCAGTGCTGCTCTACCGGCTCGTCACGTTCTGGATCCC
>CAIXFB010000023.1 GCA_903918595.1 uncultured Actinomycetes bacterium | reverse complement strand
TACACACGAGCCTCGCGAACCCGCCGGGCGATCAGCTGGGCGTATTGCGCGCCAAAATCGACAACCAGGACCGGACGGTGCGTTGCGGAATTCACCTGCGCAAGCCTAGTCAGGCCGAAGAAGCATTTAGCGCGAGGAGAAGCCGCCCAAAGCAAGCAGCACGCCGACCACCGCGATGTCGACGATCACCGCGACCACCACTGTGATCCACACCAGCCTCCGGGCAACCCTGGCAGCCGCAGCAGCCGCAGCGAGCTCCCCGGCAACCCGTGCCCGATCACTGCGGATGCACATCAGAACGGCAAAGATGCCAAGGGGTAGAAACCCGAACGCCGTGACCAATACGGCTCCCAGCCACGGCGCCGCAGGGGCGCTCGTGGCCTGCACATCGAGATCGTCAGAAGTCATCGTGGGCACCTTAGCCGGCCTCGAGGAACGAACGACCGCGTCGCCACCGCGCCACAGGTAGGTCGGCGCGATTTCGGCGCAAAAAGTGGACATGAATTTTCCCCAAAGACACCCCATGACAGGCCTCTGAGTCGTAACGTGACCCGAATCACAAGCAATCGGGAGGACGCTCATGCAACACATATCGGTGACCGTGGATGGCATGGAATACAACGCCGAGGTCGAACCTCGAACGCTCCTGGTTCACTGGCTGCGCAACGGCATCGGCAAGGTCGGCACCGTCGTTGGTTGCGACACCTCTAACTGTGGCGCCTGCACGGTGCTTCTTGACGGTCGCAGCGTTAAATCCTGCAGTGTGCTGGCCGTCCAAGCCAATGGATCTGAAGTCACCACCATTCAGGGTCTGTCCGATGGCAACGAGTGGCATCCAGTACAAACCGCTTTCAAAGAGTGTCACGGCCTCCAGTGTGGTTACTGCACACCCGGAATGGTGTTGGCCGCCGTTGACCTCCTCGGCGAGAACCCCAACCCCAGTGAGGCAGAGATCCGCGAGGGCTTGGAAGGAAACCTGTGCCGTTGCACGGGCTATCACAACATCGTTAAGTCAGTGGCCTATGCGGCCGAGCTCATGGGGGGTGGATCCAAATGACCGAAGTTCTCGACACCGCTAATGCGATTGGTCGGCCGATCAAGCGGAAAGAGGATGCCCGCTTGCTGCACGGCCAGACCAACTGGACCGACAACATTCAACTTCCCGGCACAGTCCACATGGCCATCCTGCGCAGCCCTGTTGCGCACGCCAACATCACCAAGCTCGATATTTCAGGCGCCTTGAAACGACCAAATGTGGTCGCAGCTTTCGGTGCAGAAGAACTCGGTGACCTCAACGGTTCGGTCCCCTGCGTGTGGCCCGTCACCGACGACATCGTGATGCCTGACTTCCCAGCTCTCGCAAAAGGCAAGGTGCACCACATGGGTGACTGCGTCGCGGTGGTTCTGGCGACCGATGCCACGAGTGCGGTTGATGCCCTTGAAGCAATTGATGTGGAGTACGACGTTCTACCAGCAGTCATCGATATGGAAAAGGCGATCGCGCCAGGTAGCACGATCGTGCATGAAGACAAAGGCACCAACACCTGCTACGTCTACAACCTCGGCGGAGGCTACGACGAAGTCGCAGCGAAGGCAGACGTGATTGTCAAGCGCCGGTTCATCAATCAGCGACTCATCCCAGCCTTCATGGAGCCGCGATCGGTGGTTGCCGCACCAATGGGCATGAGCGATGAGATCACCGTGTGGTCCTCCACTCAAATTCCGCACATTCTGCGCGTGCTACTCGCATTGGTGACCGGTGTGCCGGAGAACAACCTTCGAATCATCGCTCCCGATGTGGGCGGCGGGTTCGGCGGCAAACTGCAGATCTATCGGGAGGAAATTCTCGTAACGCAGTTGGCCCGCAAGCTCGGGAAGCCGGTTAAGTGGACTGAAACCCGCAGCGAAGACATGGTGGCAAGTCATCACGGTCGCGATCAGATTCAAGATATCGAAATCGCGGCCACCAAAGACGGCAAGATGTTGGGCCTGAAGGTCACACTTCTTGCTGACATGGGCGCATATTTGCAGGTGATCACCCCAGGTGTTCCGCTGCTTGGCATGTTCATGTACCCGGGGATCTACAAGATGGATGCCTACGACTTCACCTGCACCGGCGTCTTCACAAACAAGACCCCCACAGATGCCTATCGAGGTGCGGGTCGCCCCGAATCCACGTACGCCATCGAGCGGATTGTCGATGAGCTGGCGAACGAGCTCGGTATGGAGCCGATGGAACTGCGCCGCAAGAACTGGATCACGCACGAGGAGTTTCCGTACACAACAGTTGCTGGGCTCACCTACGACACCGGTAACTACGAGGCCGCAACAGCCAAAGCCCTCGAAATGTTCGATTACGACGGACTGCGGGCTGAGCAGAAGCAGCGTCGGGAATCGGGTGATCCGGTCCAACTTGGCATCGGTATTTCAACCTTCACCGAGATGTGTGGCCTTGCTCCTTCCCGGACACTTGGTGCGCTGAAATATGTGGCTGGTGGTTGGGAGCACTGCACCGTTCGACTTCTGCCCACGGGCAAAGTCGAAGTGGTGACGGGCACCTCACCGCACGGCCAAGGTCACGAGACCGCCTGGAGTCAGATCGCGTCGAGCATCTTGGGTGTTCCGGTTGAAGATATCGAGGTGATTCACGGCGATACCGGCCGTGCGCCTTATGGCATGGACACCTACGGTTCTCGGTCACTCGCTGTGGGAGGCCAGGCAATCAAGGCGGCCAGTGAGCGTTTGGTGGACAAGGCTCGGGTTATCGCCGCGCACCAACTTGAGTGCAGTCCCTCTGACCTTGAGTTTGTTGAGGGCGTGTTCTCAGTCAAAGGTGATGCGGAGAAATCCCAGCCACTCGGTGCCGTCGCGTTCGAGGCATTCACCGCGCATAACCTGCCCGATGGAGTTGAGCCGACGCTTTCCGCCGAAGCCACCATCGATCCGCAGGACTTCTCCTACCCGCACGGCACCCACCTTGCCGCGATGGAAGTTGATACCGAAACAGGCAAAGTGACATTGCGCAAATATGTGTGTGTCGACGACGTCGGTATCCAGGTCAACCCCATGATCGTGGAAGGCCAGGTGCATGGAGGTCTGGCGCAAGGAATCGCGCAGGCGATGTATGAGGGCGCTTCTTACGATGAGGATGGCCTTCTTCAGACGGCTAGCCTCGCTGATTACCTCATTCCCAGTGCGATGGATCTACCGTCGTTCACCACGGGATACACCGTCACTCCATCCACCACGCACCCACTGGGCACCAAGGGTGTGGGTGAGGCCGGAGCTATCGCTTCAACACCTGCCATCATCAACGGCATTGTTGACGCATTGCGCCCACTCGGGGTCAATGAGATGGCGATGCCCGCAAGCCCCATGACCGTATGGAAAACCATCCAGGCAGCAAAGGGAGGGGCGGCATGATTCCCGTCGCATTTGATTACACCCAACCCAGCACCGTCGACGAGGCATTAGCCAGCCTTGCTGCAGGTGGTGAAGACGCGAAGATCATGGGCGGAGGCCAATCGCTGATGCCGGTGCTACGCCTGCGCATGGCTGCACCTTCTGTAGTGGTGGACTGCAGCCGCATCGATGAAATGATCGGCATTTGTGAAGATGACACCCACGTGATCATCGGAGCAGCCACCACCCATCACGCAGTGATGAACGATCCGTTGGTGAAGAAGTATGTGCCGCTGTTAGCTGAAGTCACCTCGACCGTTGCCGATCCGGCAATTAGGCATAGGGGAACGTTGGGTGGCGCACTTGCCCATGCTGATCCCGCGGGTGATCAACCATCAGCTGCTCAGGCGCTCAATGCGCAGTTCCTGATTGCTGGACCCGGTGGTCGGCGCAAAGTTGAAGCCAAGGACTTCTTTGTGGATTACTTCACCACCGCCGTGGGACCGGACGAGATCCTTGTCTCGGTCGCATTCCCCAAGCAGGGTGATGGCTGGGGTTACCACTACGAGAAGTTCAGTCGCACTGCTCAGGCGTGGGCCATGGTCGGAGTTGCCGCTGCCGTGCGCATGGAAGGCGGCAAGATCGCCGAGGCGCGGGTTGCATTGACCAACATGGCACCCACGTCAGTCCGTGCAACGAGTACCGAAGCAGCGCTGGTCGGTGCAGCCACCATGGCCGACATTGCTGCTGCGTCAGTCAATGCCGCCGATGGGACAAGCCCCACTTCGGACATTCACGCGGATGCGGAATACCGAGCACACCTGGCCCAGGTTCTCACCAAGCGTGCAGTTGGTAAGGCGGCAGGGATCTCTTAAGCGGACTCAGGTGTGAGGCCGGTGCGATGGGCGCCGGCCTCACATTTTTGTGCCGATCACCCCAGCTAGTTACCG
>CAIXFB010000022.1 GCA_903918595.1 uncultured Actinomycetes bacterium | reverse complement strand
CGTCAACCACAAGCGGCACTGGCGCCATGTGACCAATGCCGATCATGCAACGGTGACCCTCACATTCACCGATGGCACGCAAGCCGTCTTCACCCACTCAGATCTATCCGCTGCCCGCAAACCGAAGTTTCATGTGTTCGGCACCAAAGGCGCCATCGTTGGGGAATGGGATGTCGCTGCAGAGCCAGCAGTTGCGGACCTTCCCGCACAGATATTTCTGTTCGACACAGATGGCACCGCAACCCAGATAGAACTTGATTCTGTTGCTCCTTTCGAGTTCCATCGCGAACTCGCGGCACTCCTCACTCACGGAACACCCATGCAGGTGAACGCTCTCTCGTCCCGAAATGTTGTGGCAATCATGGAAGCGGCAGAACAATCCGCACATGATCTTGGTCGCCCGGTTTCGCCCCAAGTGCGGGCATGAACGACGTCAACTGGGGAGTTCTTGGTGCTGGGTGGCTGGTAAAGACCGCTACCGGTCATGCAATCCACAACGCCCAAGGCGCGACGCTCTACGCGACCGGGGCTCGCGATCTGGCGCGCGCAGAGGCCACTGGTGCAGTCAAGACGTACACCGAGTACCAAAACGTGCTCGATGATCCCAACGTCGATGCCGTCTACATCTGCCTTTCGAACGAGGCGCACCTACCGTGGATCCGTGCATGTATTGCAGCCGGAAAACATGTGCTCTGCGAGAAGCCCATGGTGCTTACCGAAGCTGATGCGGTTGCAGTTTTTGCAGAGGCCGACGCAGCTGGTGTTCTCCTCGTTGAGGCCGTGTGGTCCCGGTGGCACCCCCGTATGCGGCGCATAGTCGAACTTGCCACCAGCGGTTCACTCGGTGAGATCACCAACTATCTGGGCACTTTCACATTCGATGGCGTCGATCCTGATAACTACCGACTCAGCCCTGATCATGGTGGCGGAGCCCTCTACGACGTGGGCATCTATCCGCTCCATGGCTTGTTTGGAGTGCTTCCGCAGGTGGAGTCAGTGTCCGTCCTGGCCGCCGAGTACACCCGCACCGACCGTGGGGTGGATCTCACCACCAAAGCAACACTGGGCTGGGGCGATGGGTCTCAAGGATCCATCGTGGGCTCATTCGTGATGCCGGAATCTCAACGTTTGACCATCATCGGCACCCACGGCGAGCTCCGCGTCGAAGACAACGAGGCCTTTGCTAGTTTCGGCAAACCCACGCAACTATGGATCAATGGCCATATTGAGGATTTTTCGTCGACTGATGCATACCAAGTGATGTTCGAAGAAGTGAGCGCCAAAATCCGAGGAAAAGATGGATGGTTGTTGCCCCACCGCGACTCGATCAGGGTCGCGCGCACCGTCGACTCCCTCCTTTGATAGATTTCCTACTCGCGCGCCGCTAGCTCAACTGGCAGAGCAGCTGACTCTTAATCAGCGGGTTGTAGGTTCAAGTCCTACGCGGCGCACTTTGCACTTGCGAACTCTTGTGCCAGCTTGTTTTTGAACCCGATAACGAAGATCACCTTGTGGCTCCAAGCAGGCGTTTTGAGATTGTCTCGTAGTGGCTTGACTCACTGAATCGTTACAGCTGTCGCAGAGAGATCCTTACAACTATGTGACCACTTCATCTGTGCGCCCAAGGAGCGACAGAGCACGTTCCTTTATTTTTTGGTCAGGGTCCACGTTTTGAGCTTCAATCGATGCAACAAGCTTTTCAAGTTTACGTTTCTGGCGCTCTGTGAGGGGTTTACCTTCAAGGAGTCGTTTCTCAAGATAACTCAATCTGCGCAATGTGATAAAAGAACCGGCGGTCAAACTCTGAATGAAAGGGAGTACAAAGCGAATGGCAGCCCAAATGAGCAGCGTTACGGTGATTGTCCTGGCCAGCGGCAGCCACACCCAAGAGATGAGTGTGTTCGGAAACACTGAGTAACGCGTAGGTGTCCCACTGTTGTAGTAGTCGCGAGCAATGTCACTGGCGGGGAACTGAGAACCGACAAAATTTGGATATGTCTCTTGATCAGTTGGTAGATTCATTCTGGGATCTAACACAGATAACTGTTGGGCGATCAACAAGATATTTGGTTCATCAAGATACTCATTAGCAATAACTGTGAGCTCTACAGCAACGGTTGTGATCGGCCCGGCCGGAATGCGCTTCGCCAAACTGATAAATGAAGGTGGAATCGTTGCCGGTTGCGTATAGCCAAGCTCGAAGGCGAGCGCTGCGGCGCGGTCCAAGTTGACGATTGTCAACTCAGGATTGAGCGCGAGCTCCTCGATAATAGGTGTTCTTATCGAGTAGAGCAGAGCTATTGCATCAACCTCGCCTGCGAGAAGCTGCTCGACACCTTCTTGGGTCGGTTGGCTCCGAAGGTCCAACTTCGAGGTAAATCCGTAGATGTTGACAATGTCCGTCATCAGTGTGTTTACGTCACTCCCCGGCACACCAATGGACACCTCGGCCCCATCAAGGTCACCTAAGACGAGGTTTTCGCCAAGCTCCGCTCGCGCGAAAATTACCAGTGGTTGCGACGAGATTGACCCTAGGCTGACAACATTCGGATAGTCCTCTGCGTTGACGCCCTGGGCCACAAAACCCACATTCAGCGCCGTCGAATCTCTTATATCGTCTTCAGAGTTGTTCACCTCTTCGATCACACTGAGGGTGTCTTCCTGAACGGTCAGACTGGTTGACACTCCGTTATCAGTCAGCCAGGTATTGAGCGTCTGACCGACGTTGTTGGAATAACTCGTCGGGGGACCTACCGCCATGTTGACGTTACGCTCCATCAGCAGAAAGCTGTAGACAAAATTACCCATGACGAAGAGCACGTACGCCGCTATGGCAATAACAATCAGAATCCGCCGACCCACTGCTTCCCCATTTCAGTCATTTCGTATCTCATCATCGCAGCGATAAGGCCAGGCTGCCCGTAGGCGGCATCCCTGCGCTGCTTCACCCGGATCCCCGCTGTGCCATCGATGGTGGTGACTCAATGAGGATGGTTGAGCAGTGCAACTGGATGGCCACGGGCTTATTCTGCACTGCTGAGCCAGTTGGCGGGCGTAAAGCCCATGTCCGCTCCTTTCTTTGCGGCCGCGGCAACGAGCCTCCTCATTGGCAGACCACCGATTCAGCGGATATAAGGAAGTCTCGAGACTTCCTTGACTTTTCGGTGCCATACGTCCCGGCCCACTCATGGACCTTGGTCCTCAATCATCCATATGGGACACATCTCTCTCCATCCACACACCCAACGAACTGGTTCAGCCTGCACAGTGGGCTCGTGGGTCAAGTGATGACCCACCAGGGGAGGAACTTCATGACTAGCAACTCAGGCTCTGCAGTAGCAAAATGGATCAGCATCGTCGTCATGGTGATCGGCGCTGTCATGGTGGTGTCGGGCGCCGTGACCTACGGTCAGGTGAGTAGCACGCTCGCTAACGAACGTATCAGCGTCTCAGAAGATGCCTGTCTCGGCGGACAGGCTGTTGCAGGGCCATTCGCCGCATATTGCGAGGCGATGATTATCGAAACACACGCACTTGAAGCCACTGGTGGAAAGACCTATGCCGAGCTCGACCGCGAGGATCCACTTCGAGACGTTGCTATGAACGGCTCGTTTCTGCGCGCTTCCCTCTTCACCTCGGTTCTCGCTTTTGGGGTTTCCATCATGGCGATCGGGGTTGGCATCGTCTTCATCTTCATTGGAGCAGCACTCTTGGACATCACAAGCCATCTTCCACGGACAACCTAGGTTTCATCGCTTCACTGGAAGGGGATGCTGAATCGCCCGGCTCGGCTTATCGTGGGCGCATGAGCAGTCATTGGCCCATCACCGCGATGCCCATCACCAAGATGATCTTTCGCGCGGCTGCCATTGCTGCCGGCGTGGCCCTGCTCTCCACCGGCCTCAGCATCCCGGCTCAGGCAGCCCCCGTGGATCCAACGATCCCAGCGGCAATCGCTGCGACCTACGACGGTCGAGACCTGCGCATTCGCAAGGGCCTGGGCAGCAACTCTGCATATTCCCGGCACGCGATCACCTACAAGAGTGGCGACCTCACCATTTCAGGCATCATGAATAAACCACGCGGAAAAGGTCCTTTCCCGGTAGTGGTCCTCGCTCACGGCTACATCGACCCCAAGGTCTATGTGACCGGACAAGGCTTTCGCCGAGAACAGGATTGGCTAGCGCGCAATGGCTACGTCGCGCTACATATCGATTACCGCAATCATGCCGGCTCGGATAAGGATCCAGACGCGGACTTGAGTATGCGAATGGGTTACGCAGAAGACGTCATTAATGCCGGTTTAGCCGTGCGCAATTCAACGCTGCCTTTCATCGACAACAACAAGGTGGCACTTCTCGGACGCTCGATGGGTGGCGGAGTTGCCTTTCAAGCACTCACAATCAGGCCGGGTGTCTACGACGCTGCAATCACCTATGCGGCAACGAGTTCCAATACGGCAGATAACTTCAACAAGTGGCAGCGCTATGACAGCGCGCTAGGTAAGAAAATCATCGCGAAGTACGGGAGCCCGGAAAAAGAGCCTGAGTTTTGGCGTTCCATGTCAGCGAGAAACTACTTCTCCCGAATCACGGAACCGATCCTGATGTTCCACGGCACCAACGATGACAGCTGCGACATCTCGTGGGCTCGCGCAACGGATGCCGCGCTCACCGCAGCGGGCAAAGACGCCACACTCGTGGAATATAAGGGAGCCGGCCACTACTTCTACGGGCCGTGGAACGACTCCATCACAAGAGTGGACAAGTTCCTCGCCAAACATCTGGGCGCCTAGTCCGAAACAGCCTGTTCCAGGGTCTGGGAGAACACCTCAGGCGGCTGCGCTCCAGAAATCCCGTACCGTCGGTCGATCACGAAGAACGGGACCCCAGAGGCCCCAAACTGCGCTGCCAGCGCCTGATCGTCAGCCACCCTCGTTGCATACGCATCAGAGGCCAGCATCTCCCGCGCCGCCGCAACATCGAGCCCGGCATCAGCCACGAATGGCATCAACTCATCAACCGTGAAAATGGGTTTGCCCTGCTCGAAATACCCGCGGTAGATCGACTCGATGAACGGCTGCGCATCGCCTTGCTCCTGAGCCCATAACGCCAGACGGTGGGCCAGCATTGTGTTGCCGCTGATCGTCTCGCCTAGTTGATACTTCAGACCAACCGATGCCGCCACCTCACTCACGTTCTCCTGCATGGCGATGGCATCGGCGTGAGAAACGCCGTACTTTGCAGACAAGACATCTGCAGT
>CAIXFB010000021.1 GCA_903918595.1 uncultured Actinomycetes bacterium | reverse complement strand
GCAGGATATTGAGACGACAGAGTTGCTCGAGCGGCTTCGTGGGGAAATCAACCCTGAGTTGGCCGCGGCGACGGGGGCATTGATCTATGTGGGTGGCGGTCAGGCGGTGACAAGTGATTTCACGACGGTCCTTGGTGATGCACTGCCGATCTTCCTCGCCATCGTGATCGGGCTTGGATTTCTAGCGCTCGTTCTGCTCTTCCATTCAATCGTTGTGCCGCTCACCGCAGCCATTACGAGCCTGCTGAGTTTCTCAGCTGCGATGGGCATCACCGTGGCTGTTTTCCAGTGGGGCTGGTTCAGCGAATTGCTCGGCATCTCTGGAACCGGACCGATTTTCCCGTTCTTGCCCATCATGGTCTTTTCCATTCTTTTCGGTTTGTCGATGGACTATCAGGTGTTCCTCGTCTCCCGGATGCAAGAAGAGTGGAATCGAACCGGAGATAACGCACTCTCGGTTCGCCGAGGCTTAGGTGGGTCTGGTCGAGTCGTGGTGATCGCCGCAGCCATCATGGCGAGTGTGTTCCTCGCGTTCGTGCCGAGCACGAACGCCACTATCAAGCTGTTCGGGATTGCCTTGGCGTCTGCCGTCATCATCGATGCTTTTGTCGTGAGATTGATCTTGGTGCCATCGATTATGTCCATGCTCGGCAAGGCGAACTGGTGGCTACCCGGCTGGCTCGATCGTATTCTGCCTCGTGTGCGCATTGAACCAGGTGAGGACGAAGTCGCAGATGATGAGAGCGGTAATCCCCGAGAGCCTGTGAGTGTCTAGCCTCAGTGAAGCGTGGATCTAGTATCTGGTCTATGCCGGAAAACTCGACTGCCGATTTGCTACCTCGTACATATGAGGTTCGCACGTACGGATGTCAGATGAATGTGCATGATTCTGAACGCCTCTCTGGGCTGCTGGAATCCTCTGGGTACACGCCTGTCGTTGAAGGTGTTGTGCCCGATGTCATCGTGTTCAACACCTGTGCCGTTCGCGAAAACGCAGATAACAAGTTATACGGCAACCTTTCGCACCTAGTACCCGTAAAGGAAGCAAACCCCGGGCTGCAAATTGCGATTGGTGGGTGTCTGGCACAGAAGGATCAAGGAGAAATCCTACGTAAGGCACCGTGGGTTGATGTGGTGTTCGGCACTCACAATATGGGTGCGTTACCAATACTTCTCGAGCGCGCACGCTTCGAACAAGAAGCCCAAATCGAAATCAAAGAAGCACTCGAGGTGTTTCCGTCAACTCTTCCGACCAAGCGAGACTCCACATATGCCGCGTGGGTTTCAATCAGTGTGGGATGCAACAACACATGCACCTTCTGCATCGTGCCTGCCCTGCGCGGTTCGGAAAAAGACCGTCGAGCAGGAGAGATCCTGGCTGAAGTAGAGATGCTTGTTGCGCAAGGAGTTCTTGAAGTCACATTGCTGGGTCAAAATGTCAACGCCTATGGCGTTGAATTTGGTGAACGGACAGCGTTCGCGGATCTTTTGCGTGCATGCGGAAAAATCGAGGGGTTAGAGCGTGTTCGCTTCATGAGCCCACACCCCAAGGACTTTACTGACGATGTGATCGAGGCAATGGCCACGACGGCAAATGTGATGCCGCAATTGCACATGCCCATGCAATCAGGGTCCGATCGCATTTTGCAGGCCATGCGAAGGTCATATCGGCAGGAGCGGTACCTAGGCATCATCGATCGGGTGCGTTCTGCAATGCCGCACGCGGCAATTACTACCGACATCATCGTCGGGTTTCCGGGCGAAACGGAACAGGATTTTCAAGAGACTATGCATGTTGTTCGTGAAGCAAGATTTGCTGGGGCTTATACATTTCAGTATTCAAAGCGACCAGGGACTCCTGCAGCTGAAATGCCTGATCAAATACCAAAAGAGGTTGTGCAGGATCGCTACGTTCGACTGTTGGCTTTGGTCAATGAGATCACGCTTCAGGAAAACTCCAACCTGATTGGACGTGAGGTGGATGTACTGATAGCTGAAGGGGAGGGGCGTAAGGATTCCACAACTGAACGGATGTCTGGTCGTGCAGAAGATAGTCGACTCGTCCATGTTGCAGTTGGCGGAGAAGTGTCGCCGCCTCGTCCGGGTGATGTGGTGACCGCTCGGATCACCCATGCAGCACCCCATCATCTGGTGGCGGATGAGATTGTGAGGATTCGAAGGACAAGGGCCGGAGATCTCTCCGAAGTTGAAAAACCCGCGGGTGTCTTGTTGGGCATACCTGCAATGCCTCTTCGATGAGGAGATCTTCCCTATGAAGTGCATCCAATGAATCCAGTCGTGGCAATCGTTGGGCCAACCGCAAGTGGCAAAACAACGTTGGCTGTGCAACTGGCGTTGCTGCTGGGTGGTGAGGTAGTCAGCACCGATTCGATGCAAATCTACACAGGAATGAACATTGGAACAGCTACTCCCACGGAAGCTGAATGCCGTGGCGTGATCCACCACATGATGAACGTGTGTGATCCTCGAACGGATGTAACCGTTGCTCAGTTCCAATCTGATGCCCGCCAGGCAATCGATGGCGTTCGCAACAGGGACCGCATCGCACTAGTCACGGGCGGGAGTGGGCTTTATGTAGCCGCGGTCCTTGATGAGCTGGATTTCCCTGGAACGGATCCTGCTATTAGGTCAAGGCTGGAGGAGCAAGCACTCGAATTCGGTGGGCCGTCCATGCATGAAAGATTGACCCTGACAGATCCAGTTGCCGCGGCTACCATTCCGGCATCAAATGTGCGGCGGGTTATTCGAGCACTCGAAGTCAATGAAATCACTGGCGCCAATTACAAGGCACAACTTCCAGATCGAGTAAGTATCTATCCCACACTGCGGATAGGTCTGCGGATTCCAAGGGATCAGTTGGACGCGCGTATCGCCGAACGCGTGGATTGCATGTTTGATGCCGGCTTCATTGATGAGGTGCGGGATTTACAGGCATCGGGAATCATCTTTGGTCGCACGGCTGCACGTGCTCTGGGGTACTCGCAGGTGTTGTCGTTCCTCAGTGGCGAAATCGATGAGCATCAG
>CAIXFB010000020.1 GCA_903918595.1 uncultured Actinomycetes bacterium | reverse complement strand
GTCACAGTGACCATGGGGTCCTATGGGATCGGTGTTTCGCGGGCTGTCGCTGCGATTGCTGAGCAGCACGTTGATGACAAGGGACTTGTATGGCCCCGCGAAGTTGCGCCGGCAGATGTACACATCGTCGCCACTGGCAAGGCCGATGAACCATTTGAGTTTGCAGAATCCTTGTCTGATGAACTAGATCGCAGGGGAGTCCGCGTCATTCTTGATGACCGGCGCGGTGTCTCGCCCGGAGTGAAATTCAATGACAGCGAACTCATCGGCGTTCCCACCATCGTGGTGGTCGGACGTGGTCTAACTGATGGTTTGATCGAGGTCAAAGACCGGTCAACCGGAGACCGCGTCGATATCCCGGTAGCTTCCATTGCTGACTACCTTGTCGATGTAGCTCGGGGGTGAGATGCGGATGAGCGTGTCGAAAACTCGAGTCGATGCGGTCATCTTCGATTGGGGTGGCACGTTGACTCCATGGCATGACATAGATCTCGAGGCTCAGTGGTACGCCTACGCAGAACATTGGGACCCAGTCAATGCGCGAGCGCTTGCGCACAGATTGTGTGCTGCTGAATTGGAGAGATGGCAGGTTCAACGCGAATCTGGTGGAGCAATGAGTACCGGTGCGCTGGATCACATTTTTCTGGACGAGGGAATTGACATTCACAGCGCTGCACACCTGCGTGCGTTAGCGGCCTATCTCGATTTCTGGGCGCCGCACACATATGCGGACGAGCAAGCACTCCCTACTCTCGAACTTCTGCGTGCGCGCGGCATCAAAACAGGCGTGCTGAGCAATACGTTATGGCCGTCTTCATACCACCAGGAGGTTTTTGACCGCGATGGACTGAGTTCTCTCTTCGACGCGTGCGTGTATTCGAGTCAACTCCCAGTTGCCAAGCCACATGCTGATGCCTTCACATCGGTTGCGCAGCTTCTCGATGTTTCCCCTCAGGCATGTGTTTTTGTGGGTGATCGCTTATGGGATGACGTTCATGGTGCGCAAAGTATCGGAATGAGGGGGATTTGGATCCCACACTCGCAGTTGCCGAACGCCCAGTTGCCTGATTTTGAAGTGACTCCGGATGCGGTCGCGAACCAATTGCTCAACGTCGCAGAAATAGTTGACGCATGGAACTCGGGCACCCCGGCAGAAATCATCTAACGTGGATGCCTATGCGCTGCCAGACATTGGCACGATCTTGCTGCTCTGTCTGGCAGCAGCAACTGCCGGATGGGTTGATGCGGTGACGGGCGGCGGCGGTCTGCTGCAACTTCCAGCGATTTTGGTGGGCGTGCCGCAAGCAAGTGCGGCGCAGGCACTGGGCACGAACAAGATCTCGGGTGTTTTTGGCACGGGTGCTGCAGCAATTACCTATGCGCGCAAAGTGACATTGGATTTCAGAACAGCTATCCCAATGGCAATTGTTGCCTTCGGTGGGGCACTCATCGGCGCATCCACCGCTCGCTTGCTGCCTGCCGAGGTCTTTCGCCCCATCATTGTGGTGCTGTTGATTGCTGTCTGGTTCTGGACACTGCTGAGCCCGCAGATGGGTGCTGAAGACAACCTTCGCTGGAAAGGTACGCGTCGACACTACGTAATCGCGATTGTGGCTGGCGGCGTCATCGGTTTTTATGACGGAATTCTCGGACCTGGAACAGGCTCCTTCCTGCTCATTGTGTTGGTGGCTGGGCTCGGGTATTCATTCTTATCCGCGTCAGTCACTGCAAAGATCGTGAATCTTGGTACCAATATCGCCGCGATTGCGGTTTTTGGATTGACCGGTTCAATTCTGTGGACGTTGGGCCTTTTGATGGCTTTGTGCAATGTGTCTGGTGCGATTGTGGGAGCTCGAACTGCCCTTACCCGAGGGAGCGGATTTGTGCGCGCGGTTTTTCTCGTGGTCGTTGCGCTCCTGATAATTCGCCTCAGCATCGATGTTTTTCAGGGTTAGCGGGTTGAGCGGGTAGAATGATGAGCTCGACCACAACAGTTTGACCACAACAGGATGCCGGTTCACGGCCAGTGCGGAGGCGTTATGTCCACGGGTGCTCTCGATGAGACGGCAGTGGTGCAGGCCATTGAACCGGCGGTTCTTGGCCATGATGTGGATCTTGAGGGTGTGACTTTGAAGGCCGCAGGCCGTCGCACCGTGGTCACGGTTATCGTCGACGCAGACGGAGGAGTTGACCTCGATCGCGTCGCAGACATCAGCCGCAGCATCTCAGATGTGCTCGACGCTGATCCTGATCTTCTGCCGGGGGCCTTTGTCCTGGAAGTGACCTCGCCGGGTGTTGATCGACCTCTGACTTTGCCGCAACATTGGCGGCGCGCGCGCTCCAGACTTGTCAACATCTCCCTCAATAGCGGAGATGTTGCAGTCGGGCGAATTACCGACACTGATGGGGAGAGTGTCACCATCACGCACGATGACGGAACCGTTGAGTCCGTTGCTCTTTGTGATGTCAGGCACGCCGTAGTTCAGGTTGAGTTCGCCGCCCGGGCAGAAGAGGAATAGAGGTCCGTCGTGGATATCGATATAAGTGCATTGAAGGCTCTCGTGCGTGAGCGCGATCTTTCGCTCGAACTAGTTGTGGAGAGCATCGAGCAAGCGTTGCTGGTCGCATACCACCGGACCGAGGGATCCCACGAAAAAGCTCGGGTCACCCTCGATCGTAAGTCTGGACATGTGACCGTATGGGCTACCGAAGTGAGCGAAGAGGGCGAGTCCGGACCTGAATTCGAAGACACTCCTGCGGGATTCGGTCGCATCGCAGCGACAACGGCTCGTCATGTGCTGCTGAGTCGGCTGCGCGAGGCAGAGGGT